>DOMV01000254.1:0-720 GCA_003509805.1 Planctomycetaceae bacterium | reverse complement strand
TGCGATTATTCCCAAATCGAGCTCCGGGTCCTCGCCCATTGTTGCGGCGACGACAACCTGTGTACGGCGTTTGAAAACGACGAGGATATCCACGCCTCGGTCGCCGCCCAGGTTTTCGGGATTCCGATCGGCGAAATCACCCCCTCGATGCGCCGGACGGCCAAAGCGGTCAATTTCGGCGTCATCTACGGACAAACGGCTTTCGGATTGGCCCGGGCACTCAAAATTTCGAAAGAAGAAGCCGCCGCGTTCATCAACGCCTATTTTGAAAAATATACCGGAATAACCGCCTTCATCGACGAAACGCTCCAATTCTGCTTCAAACACGGTTACGTCGAAACGCTCGGCGGTCGACGCCGGGCCATCGAGGGCGTTCGGGCGCATCGCAAAGGCGACCTGGCGAACGCGGAGCGGATGGCGATCAACACCGTCGTCCAGGGAAGTGCCGCCGACCTGATGAAACAGGCGATGGTCCGCATTCATCGGGATTTATCGAAACGGCAAGCCCACGGCCTGAGGGCGAACATGCTCCTGCAAATCCACGATGAATTGGTGTTCGAAACGACGACGGCCGACCTCGAACCGCTCCGCGAATCGGTCGTCGCCGGGATGACGCTCGATTCGCCGCTCCGCGTCCCGCTCAAAATCGACTGCGAAGCCGGTTCCTCTTGGGCATAAACCGTCCGGAATATACGGGAGGCTGTTGACATTTCCCGAAGC
>DOMV01000032.1 GCA_003509805.1 Planctomycetaceae bacterium | reverse complement strand
ATAACCGCCTGCCGCTCGAACGACCCGGTGTAAATGCTCGGATTAACAAAAGTTGGGTCGAATAAGTGCGGCAGGCAGACGTGACCGAATGTCCGTTTGCATCGCGTTTCCTGTATATTTTATGAATCCGTAATGATCGTCGGCGTATGATGCGTTTTTCTTTCGGTCAGGAACTCCGGCAGGAGCAAAAACAAGTTCTGTCCCAGCGGATGATCCAGTCGATGGAAATTCTTCAACTGACGTTGCAGCAGTTGGAGGAGCGCGTCGAACTGGAGCTCGAAGACAATCCGCTTTTGGAAATCGGCGACGGGCGGCCCGAAGACGCGACGCCGGATTCCCCCGGGGATATCGAATGGTCGGACCCGGAGGAAAAGGAGGCGGCCCGGGAAGCCGAAGAGGAACGAATCGACGCCTTTGCCGAACATGAACACGAAATCGACGTCCATGATTCCGGCGACAACCGCGATGATTTTCGGATTGCCGAAGAGTTTTCCTCGCTTTATGCCGATACGATAGACGAGGCGCCCGCGCGGTCTCAAAACTGGCTTGAGGAAGCCGCCGGGCGGCATGGCGAAATGATCGCCGCGATCCCGACCCGCGAGGAGACGCTCCCGGAATACCTGATCGATCAACTTTCCTGGTTCGATCTCGACCGGTCGCTCCGCGCCATGATCGAACGAATCGTTTACAATCTCGACAGGCACGGCTTTTTCACGGAGTCGTTGGAGGAGTTTCTCGGGCTCGAACACGATTCGAAGCACGATCCGCAGCGTGATCCGCGGCAGGCCGAAGAGGAACTCCATCTCGCCCGGAAAGCCCTGGAGATCGTGCGCCGTCTCGATCCGGTCGGTGTCGGTTGCCCCGGCGTGCGTGAATGCCTGCTTATGCAAATCGACAACGTGGACAACACCGTGCCGCTTGCCGAGGAACTCCGTATCCTGGTTTCGGAGCATTTCGAGGATATCCGGCATAACCGGTTGCCGCATATCGCGAAACAAACGGGGTTTTCGCTCGCCCGGATCCAGGAGGCGATCAAGCGGTTGCGGTATTTGAACCCGTATCCGGCAGCGGGATTCCGCGAAAGCGGGGCGCCGACGGTGACGCCGGATGTCGTTCTCGAAAAAACGGAAGAGGGCGATTATGTCGTCCATGTCGAAAACGGCCGGATTCCCCCGCTCCGAATCAGCGCTTATTACCGCGACATGCTCAAAAACAAAGGCACGGACCAATCGGCCCGGGAGTACATCCGGCAAAAAAACGGATCGGCCCAACTGCTGATCGACGCGATTCTTCACCGGAAAAGTACGCTCCGGAAGGTTGCCCAGGCGATCGTCGATCACCAAACGGCCTTTTTCGAAACGGGGCCCGAAGCGATCAAACCCCTTAAAATGCAACAGATTGCCGACGCGGTCGGCGTCCATGTGACGACGGTTTCCCGGACCTGCGATGAAAAATGGATGCAGACGCCGCTGGGGCTTTTTCCGCTGAAGCGTTTTTTTACCGGGTCCGTCTCCGCCACCGGGGGGGAGGAAGAGCTTGCCTCGGATGTCGTTCGTTCGAAATTGCGGGAAATCGTCGAAAAAGAGGATAAAAAAGCGCCGCTCAGCGACGAGGACCTGGTCCGGGCGCTGGAATCGGCCGGCATCAAAATCGCGCGCCGAACGGTGGTGAAGTACCGACAGGCAATGAATATCCCCAGTTCGCGGGTCCGACGCACCTGGTGAAACGGCAAAATGGTAGCCGGATGTGCTCATGAAAGCCCGGAACGGAGCGTAGCGCAGACGGGGGCCGTCCCCCGGTCGCTTCACGTTGTTGCACTCCCGGCTCTGACGTACCCGCCGGGACGCGAATTTTCAAAAAAAATGTTGACATCGCAAACGAAACCGTTTAGAATGGCGGTTGCACCGGATTTTGCGCCAATGCGTGTATCGCGAAATCCGCCGTTTCGGCGGAATCGCCATAAATAATGTTTGTTCAAACAGTTTATTACGACACCCCGGCCGGGCCTCGTCGGTCCGGTCTCCCGACACTTTCGTCATACATTGTCGTAAAAAAAAGGACAGGAGAAAAAACCATGTCGCAGAAGAACGCTTTTCGAGGGTTCACCCTTGTCGAGCTGCTGGTCGTGATCGCCATCATCGGCGTTCTCGTCGCCCTGCTGCTCCCGGCCGTCCAGGCCGCCCGCGAGGCCGCTCGCCGTATGACCTGTCAAAGCCAGATCAAACAAATGGCGCTGGCGGCGCACAATTACCACGACACCAATATGAGTGCCCTGCCGGCCGCGGGCCATTTCAACCACTTCAGTGACGATACGACTTTGGCTGCCAACTTCGGCGGTGCGAACGCGCTCACAGGCGGCAGCCGGTTGAGTGGATTTATCGGCATGTTGCCTTTCTTCGAGCAAACGGCGCTGTTCAATACGATCAGCGTCTCGAAATACCGGCTCTATTTTAATCTGGATGATGTCAGCACCGGCGGTGACTACGGCGTGTTGGCCGCCGTCGGAGGCGTCGCTGCAAATGCCGCCACCTCACCGCCCACGGCGATGATCCCCACGATGCTCTGTCCCTCGGATGGAAACACCAAAACCAGCGGAACCCAGGTCGGTCGGACGAGCTATCGTTTTTGTTACGGCGATTTAGGCGTCCATAGCGCTAATATGGGTGCGGCAGGACCGGAAACGGCGACGCTTACGGCCGGGTATTATGCCGGAGATCGCGGCGTTTTCACCGTCAACAAATGGAAGGGGCTTCGGGCCATCAAAGACGGTACCAGCAACACGATCATGTTCGGGGAACGCGTCATCTCCAACACCGGTGCCGGCGCGGCTGACATGAAGATCCGCTCTGGAACGTTGCTGGAAGTAGCCGGATCGGCGACACTCGTTGCATCGGTTACGGATCCGCCTGCCGAAAACAAGAAGGGCGCCAACTGGACGACCGGTACCGTCAGGGGTGGCTCGGGATACCGCTGGTGCGACGGGTCGGTGTACTACACCGGCTTTTCAACGGTCTGGAAGCCAAACGAAGGTTCCGGTAGTGCCAAAACCAGCGATGAAGGCGCCACAGATAATTATCTGTACATCAACGCGTCGAGCAACCACCCGGGCGGATGCTTGATTTCCTTCGCGGACGCTTCCTGCCGCTACATGAATGAGACCATCGACAACGGCGCAGCCGGTGCAAAGTCGACGGTGACGACCGGGAAGTCGAACTTCGGCGTCTGGGGTGCCCTCGGCAGCTCGACAGGGCGCGAAGAAGTGACGGGCGACGGCACCAAATAGTCGGTGCTGAATAGACGGTCCCGTTTTGATCGGACCATCACCCGATACGAGTCGCGGCATTCCGGTTTCCCATCGGAATGCCGTTTTTTTTTGTGGAGATCAAAATACTCCGGGTACTATAGACTCCGGGAACACAGTTCCCGGCTCTTGGCGGAACAACTTTTTTCGCCGCGCGTGTTGTGCTTTGAATCGCCCGGCGGTACAATGACGGGGTTGTCCGTTTTTTATCGTCCCCCTGTTTTTCGAGGTTAATCGTGCCAGGTACCTGTGTCATCGGTCTCCAATGGGGAGACGAAGCTAAAGGGAAGATCGTCGATCTGCTTACCGAACATCATGAAATCGTCGTCCGTTATCAGGGCGGCGCCAACGCCGGTCATACCGTTGTCAAAGACGGCCGGAAATTCAAACTGTCGCTGATCCCGAGCGGCATTTTCCGCGATCACGTCCGTTGCGTCGTCGCCGCCGGCGTCGTCCTGAATCCCGGGGCGATTCTCGAAGAGATCGACAGGCTGCGCGTACAAGGAGTGCGGATCGAGGACAACCTGACGATCAGCGATCGCGCCCATGTGATTTTCCCTTGGCATTCCGCGGAAGATCGCCTGTACAACAACATCGCCGGCGGCGAACCGATCGGGACGACGATGCGGGGCATCGGGCCGTGCTACCGGGACAAAGTCGGCCGTTCGCTCGCCATCCGGTTCGGCGACCTGTTTCGAAGCGATCTGCACGACCGGATCAAGACGATCGTGGACGTGAAAAACCGGATTTTCCGCGGCCTGTTCGACGAACTCGACAGCAGCATGGGTTTGGCCGGTTGGGATGCCGACCTGAATGCCGATAAAATTCACGCGGAATATGCCGTCTACGCGAAAAAACTCCGCCCGTTCGCGAGCGACACGAACGCGTACCTGCTTGATGCGGTCGATCAGGACCGGCGCATTCTTTTCGAAGGGGCCCAGGGGTCGTTGCTCGATATCGATCACGGCACCTTTCCCTATGTTACGAGCAGCAACAGCAGCGGTCTCGGCGTCGCCGCCGGGAGCGGGGTTCCTTCGCGATTCGTCAGGAAAATGTACGGGGTCGTCAAGGCGTACACGACCCGGGTGGGAGGCGGACCGTTTCCCACCGAACAGGACAATGAAATCGGCAGTCGGATCCGCGAACAGGGGAATGAGTACGGGACGGTGACGAAGCGTCCCCGCCGCTGCGGCTGGTTCGATGCCGTCGCCGCCCGCTATTCGGCGAGACTCGGCGGAGTCGACGTCCTTTGCGTGATGTTGCTCGACGTGCTTTCCGGGATCGATGAACTGAAGATATGCACCGGATATAAGCTCGACGGCGTCGTTTCCGACCGTTTTCCCTCCATGATCGAGGACTTGCGCAACGTCGAACCGGTATACGAGTCGCTGCCCGGATGGAAAGAAGATATCACCGGCGCCCGGTCCTTTGCGGAGTTGCCGAAAGAGGCCGTCAATTACGTCAAACGGCTCGGAGAACTGCTGGGCCGACCCGTCGAGATCGTTTCCGTCGGGCCGGACCGGGTGCAAACGATCCGCGTTCAAGGTTGATACGCCGTCTTCGGTGTAGACCGTCAACGGCATGACAATCCTCCCGCGCACCATCCTTCGCACCATTGTCCGCCGCTCGAACGATCCGTTTATGTCATTGTGCCAATGTCATTGTACCAACGGAAGTCGGAGGCGGGCGAGTGCGGCCGGCGGACTTGACCGAATGTTCGTTTTCATCGCGTTTCCAGTATAATCAAAATCACCACGGCGCCGCAAGCGACCGGTTTATACGAGCTTGTCATGCAGAAACAATTTACCGCTTTTACGTTGCTTGAATTGCTCGCCGTCCTTCTTATCCTTGTCGCCTTGTTCGCGATTCTCGCGACGACGATTCGGGGGAGGATCACCAAAGCCTATCGATCCCAGGCGGAGATTCAAATCGGGAATTTCAAGACCGCCCTGGAACAATACCAGTTGGAGAAGGGAACCTACCCGAGTACGGAACAAGGTTTGAATGCGCTCATCTTCATTCCGAACAACGAGCGGAACGCCGTAACGACGACCCTTTCTCCGGGCATGGCGGCGGGAGCCGTCGATCCCATGAATCCGGGCGGCATGTATCCGGGCGGTTTGAACCCAGACGCCATGAACCCAAACGGCATGAATCCGGTCGCCGTCGGGGCGGATCCGCTTGGAACGTCCCTGTTGAATTCCGCGAACCCGATGGATCCGATGGCCGATCCGGGCGGCATGACGCCGGGAGGCACGCCCGCGGTCGATCCGTTTGCCATCCCGGGAACAATGGGCGGCGCGATGAGCGGGCCGATGGGGGCAGGTGTGCCCGGGATGTCGAACTGGCAGCAGACCACATTCAATCCACAGCTTTATTCGCCCCTTGTCAAACGCGCAACCC
The DNA here is from genome assembly GCA_003509805.1 of Planctomycetaceae bacterium. Lineage (GTDB taxonomy): Bacteria > Planctomycetota > Planctomycetia > Pirellulales > Thermoguttaceae > UBA8133. The sequence goes on along the minus strand of DOMV01000032.1, from coordinate 3,558 downwards.
CTTATTTCGAATCCGACAAGGGCGAAATTCCGCTTGATCCCTGGGGGCGCCCGTACCATTACGTGTATGCTCCCGTCAACGGCGTCAATCCGCTCACGGGAGAAAACAAGCCGGCGATCTGGTCGGACGGGCCGACGGAAGATACGGCGGATGATATTCGCAACTGGAACCCGGCCACGGTTGCTTCGGTCGATCAGCTCAATCCGGCCAATCCGATGTATCCGCAGGGGCAGCCCGGCGTGAATCCGATGGATTCCATGAATCCCGGTGGAATCCGGCAGGATCCGTTCGGAGCGATGCAACAGAATCCGGTGCAGCCGGTTTTATCGCAGCCAAATTTGCCACAACCCGGCCCGATGTTGCCCGGCCCGATGTTGCCTGGGGCGAATCCACTTAATCCGATGTCCCCGGCGTTGCCGCTACAGCCGGACGCGATGCCGCCCAATCCGATGCCGCCGCCCATGTAGTTTTCAATAGGACTTGATGGTGTTCATGTTTGAGATGGTGTTTATGTTTGGATCGATACCGTAGTGAAGGACAAGACGGAGGGAGACCATGAGAAAAGCGTTGCGTGGAGTTTTTTCGCTGGTACTACTCGTGACCCTTGCGGGGTTGGTTGGGTGTGACGTCAAGCAGCCGGAGCTTTATTCCGGCAATCCTGCGGTGACGGGCGATCCGGAACCCGTCGTCGTTTCTCCTGCCGTGGAACCTGTCGCGCCGACGCATGAAACGGCGCAGTCCGCCGACGGTTCGCCTGTCGTCATTCAACACGGCGAGGAACTGGTCGCGGCGGACGTGGGAGTAGGAAAAAAGGGCCGTTACGAATCGACCGGTGGTCCGGCCGATTTCATCACCACGCCGGTCGCAAGTCTTTTCGCAGCCAAGGAAATGGTCGCTTTTCGCATCCAGATTCCGCATGCGCTTACTCTTTACAAAGCGGCGAATGACAACCGGCCCCCGGCGACATTTGACGCGTTTAAGCAAGACATTCTCATTCCCAACGCGATCGCGCTTCCCGAACTGCCGGAAGGGGCTGAATATATTTACGATCCGGGAGAATCGGAAGTGGAAAAAATGTTCAAGGTGAAACGACCTGGAAAGTGAAAATTCGGTAAAAAAACGGCTTTTTTCTGAAAAAACGGCACTTCCCGATTGCAAAAGTCGCAAATTCCGCTAGAATTTCTTGGTTTAGCGTGGAGTTTTGTCGACAGGTGGTCTCTGTGCGGGCTCGCGACTGACATTGTCGCCGCTTCTGTGATGTCGATGTCGTTTGATTTTCCTGGATCACCCGGTTTGCCTGTCGGCAGTTTTGTCGACAGATCGAGGGTTTTTCGGGGATCGCGACGGCGATGGATACCGGAAGCGCGATGAAAACGGACATTCGGCCAAGCCTGTCTGCCGCACTCACTCGTCCCTAACCGCTGTTTGTACAATGACATAAACGNNAAAAACATGCCGTAGTTTCAGGCCGTTTACAGTATACAACCCTGTCGCAATCCTGTTTCAACATTACATGCAAATTTACGATTCATGACGCGGCCTTGAACCCTGTCGCCGTGACGGGGGGGCGCGGGAAGAAGTAACCGTCGAGATTGCAGCATGAGCGAATGTCGGGGCGTTCCCGGGGGGGCGATGCGTTTGCCTTTTCGGTTTGCCGGCTTCTTTTAGTAATCCTTTAGCACCGTAGGAATTTTATAGTGGTCAACCGAAACCTTATCAGCGGACTGGAGATCGGCGAAGAACAGTGGAACGACATCCTGAACGAGAATATCGACGACTACGACTGGAGCGGCCAGGAAGTCATTTCCAACCAGATCCTCGAAGGCGTCATCGTCCGTATCGAGTCCGATAATGTTATCGTCGATGTCGGCGGAAAAACGGAAGGGCTTGTCCCCACGAGCGATTGGGAGCCGAATGAGGATCCGCCGGAAATCGGTCAAAAAATCAAGGTGCTCGTCGAAGAATTGGAAGATCCGATTACCGGCGAGGAAACCAAGGGCATGATCGCGCTGAGCAAGCGGAAAGCCGCCAAGATCGAAGCGTGGGACAATATGATGAAGTCGGTCAAGGAGAGCGACGTCGTCACGGGCATGGTTACCCGCAAAATCAAAGGCGGGCTCCTCGTCGACATCGGCGTTCACGTTTTTCTCCCGGCAAGCCAGGTCGATGTGCGGCGTCCTTCCGATATCGGCGAATTCATCGGTAAACCGATCCAGTGCGTCGTCCTTAAAATCGACGAAACACGGCGCAATATCGTCGTGAGCCGCCGGGCCTTGATCGAAAACGAACGTGCCGAGAAGAAAACGTCGCTGCTCAACCAGCTTAAGGAAGGACAGATCCGCAAGGGAACGATCAAAAACATCGCCGACTTCGGGGCGTTTATCGATCTCGGCGGCATCGACGGTTTGCTCCACATCACCGATATGAGCTGGGGACGGATCAATCATCCTTCCGAAATGGTCAAGATCGACGATGAAATCGAAGTCGTCATTCTCGCGATCGACCGGGAAAAAGAAAAAATTTCGCTCGGTCTCAAGCAGAAATCGCCCAGCCCTTGGGCCGAGGTCGAGTCGAAGTATCCCATCGGTTCCCGGGCGACCGGAACCGTCGTCAATGTCATGAGTTACGGGGCCTTCGTCAAACTGGAGGAAGGCGTCGAAGGGCTTGTCCATATCAGCGAAATGTCCTGGACCAAGAGGATCAGTCATCCGAGCGAGATTCTTTCGGTCGGCGACCGGATCGAGGTCGTCGTCCTCAACATCAATAAAGACAAGCAGGAAATTTCACTCGGAATCAAACAGACTCACGAAAATCCGTGGGAAAAAGTCGATGAAAAGTACCCGGTCGGGGCCGATATTACCGGAACCGTTCGCAATCTCACGAACTACGGCGCTTTCATCGAGATCGAAGAGGGAATCGACGGCTTGCTCCATGTGAGCGACATGTCTTGGGTCCGTAAAATCACCCATCCGAACGAGGTCGTTTCGAAGGGCCAGCAGGTGCATTGCCGTGTGCTGACCGTCGATAAAAAGAACCGGCGTATCGCGCTCGGCCTCAAACAGCTTTCGGAAGATCCGTGGGAAAGACGGATTCCGGAAAACTATCAGCCGGGCCAGCTCGTCGTCGGGAAGGTTACGAAAATTACCAATTTCGGAGTTTTCATCAGTCTGGAGGACGATCTGGAAGGCTTGCTCCATATTTCGGAACTGGCCAACCACAAGGTTGAAAATCCCGAAGAAGTGGTCAAAGTCGGCGAGGAAATCGAAGTCAAGATTCTCCGGGTCGATTCCGAGGAACGGAAGATCGGTCTGTCCCGCAAACGGGCGGAATGGACCGAGGAAGAAGCCGAAGAAGCAACCGCTTCCGGGGGAACGTCGGCGACGCCCGAAAATCTCAAGGGAGGCATCGGCGGCGACAGCGGACCGCTTTTCAAAGTGCCCGGTTCGGAATAACGGACATTCGCTTTGCAACGGCCCCGTCGTGATAGGGCAACTTATCCTTCGAACGGCAAGACAATCCTCCCGCGAACACTCGCCTGCCGCTCGAACGAGACGTTTA
>DOMV01000055.1 GCA_003509805.1 Planctomycetaceae bacterium | reverse complement strand
GTGTAATGATTAATCATGGAATCCATGTTGCCGGCGCTGACGCAAAATCCAAGCCGAGGCCGACCGAAGGTTTTCCATGCTTCGCAGTCCTGCCAATCGGGCTGCGCGAGGACGCCGACACGCAGTCCTTCCGCTTCCAGGACGCGGGCCAACAGCGCCGCGGCGAAACTGGGATGGTCCACGTAGGCATCCCCGGAAACAAAAACGACGTCGATTTCGGACCAGCCGCGCCGCGTCATTTCATCGGCGGTCAAAGGGAGAGGTGCGTTCATCAAAAGAAAAGTCGGGGTTGCTCGCGGATATGCCCGGGATTATCGTTGAGATCGGAATCGTCGTCGGGCAATCAGGAAATTCGATTCCCGCACGTTTGACAATCCGTTTGGCAATGCGTTTGAAAATCCATTGGAAAAGGCGTTTGAAAAATCACGGGAGCAAGGCCACGAGCAGGACGATCGGTTCGTTGTTTTCCGCGATCCAGCGGATCGACCGGGTCATCGCCGGCACGAGGATCGAATCCCCCCGTTCCAGTTCCTCGATCGCATCCGGATCGTTTTCCCTGCCTGATTCGTAAAACGGCGTGGTTCGCCGACCGGCCGTAAAAATCGCCGTCGCGCTTCCTTCCAAAACCGTCCAGAGATGGCAATGTTCGTTCCCGTACCACAGGAATTGCGTTTTACAGGTCCAGCGTTCCAAGCGGAAATCGTCGCAAATCAACAGCGTTTCGTTGTCCGGTTTGCCGGTCGTGCGCGGCCGCTGCGAAAACACGGGGCCAAGCGTGTAATCGATCGCGTCGAGCCCCCGCACGTCGAACCCCCGTACATCGAACCCTTGATCGACCGGCGGCATTCCGGGGTTGCCTTCGGGATTTCCTCCGGCATCGCACCGGTCCCAATCGAACAAACAAAACGTCGCGTTGCCGGTCGTCTGGACTTCGGCGACCATAACCCCTTCTCCGAGGGCGTGGACGGTTCCCGGTTTCAATAAAACGCAATCGCCGACATGGGCTTCAACCGGGTTGAGCAGTTCCGGCAACGTTCCGTTTCGAACGGCCTCGGCGACCCGTTCCCGCGGATACCGTTCCTTGAAACCGGCATAATACCGGCTCTGCGGGGCGGCATCGACGACGACCCAGGCTTTCGTTTTGCCGAAATCGTTCAATCCCGTTTCACGGCACAAGGACGTATCCGGATGGACCTGGACCGGGGAGGGTTCCCGGGCATCGAGGTATTTCAACATCATGGGAAACCGCAGGTAGTGTTCCTCGCAATTTCGTAGTTCGTGTCCGAACATGCCCGACGATTTTGTCTGGACCAGTTGGTTGAGCGAGGTGCCGCGAAGCGGACCGTTGACGACCACGCTTTCGCCGTGTTCATGATCGCAAATATCCCACGATTCCGCCACATTTCCTTCAAAGGACAATCGACGTTTCAACAGGGTTTCGAAACGTCGGCCGCCCCAGGGATGATCTTTGTAGATCGGCGTAAAACGCAGCGGATAAAGGGGACTTGATAAAAAACCACTTTCACTCATCTCAATGCAGGACGTTCACAAGGCGTTCGCAGGGCGTTCACAAGGCTCGCACGGGGCGTTTAACGGAAGAAAACGCGGGGCTTTTGATGCCGGGGCCGGCCGGGACCGGTTGCATTTTCCGGCCGATCATGCCCGGGACGTTTGAGCATGTCGTTCCAAATCGTGTCCAGTTTTTCGGCCAAAATGTCCCAAGGATATTCCCGACACACGGTTTCATGCCCCGTATGTCCCAGTCGGCGAATCATTTCAGGGTCGTGAATCGCCTGGATGGCCCGGTCGATCAGCTCTTCCGGGGTTTCCCCGAGCAGCAGATCCCTTTCATGTCGCAGCCGCAGTCCTTCCGCCCCGATACGGGTGCTTACGACCGGACAATCCGCCGCGAGCGCTTCCAAAATCTTCAACCGGGACCCCCCCCCGATGCGGAGGGGAACAATCATGAAACCGCAATTCCAAAGGAACGGTCGGACGTCAGGAACGTCGCTGAACAGCATAACTCCTTTTTGAGAAACGATTTTCGACCGAAGCCGATCCGGTGCGCGACGCCCGACGATTTGCAGTTCCGCCTCGGGCACTTTTTGCCGGATCGCGGGAAACACATGATCCAAAAGCAGTTCCACCGCATCACGATTCGGTCGCCAATCGAGGCTCCCGAGAAAAAGGATGCGGTGCGCGATCCGGTCGACATGCGGGTTTTCCGCCGACCTCGGATTCGGGTGAAAAAAGGCGAGATCGACCCCGTTGTCGACCACCCGGACATCCTTCGCGCCGTACTCCGTTTCCGCAAGCCGGGCGTCCTCATCGCTGACCGTAACCAATTGAGGGGATTGGGAATATACTTTTTTCTCGAAAAGATCGTATTTCAAATACTGCCTGCCGATATACCATCGTCTGAGTCCCGACCGTTCCGACTCGAACATGCGTTTCCAGATCAAGGACTCGACATTGTGGGCCATCACGAGCCAAGGTTCCTTCACCACCCCGAGGCAGGCCAGCGCATAAGGCGTCCATTCGCAGTGCCAAAGGTCGAACCGGTCGATTCCGGTGTTGCGGCGGACAAAACTCCGGAGGGCACGTCGGTTATGGGTCTGGACGGAATAGGGCAACGACGAAAAAAGGTTGGCGAACAACCGGAAACAAAAACCAACCCCTTTTTTTTCCGGGACCCGGTCATCGAGAGGATCGACCGGAATTCCCGCGTTTTGAAAATAATCCCGGGCAAGACGCCATTCATCCCGGTCGCCGTTCATGTAGGAAACATAGGTGATTTCATGACGTTTCGCCAGCCGGGTAATCAGGTTCATCGTCCGAAGCCGTTTTCCCGAATTTGCCGGAAACGGCAATTCTTCATCAAGAACGGCGATACGAAGTCGAACGGACATGGAAACCTCGTTGGTGTCATGCAGAACACGCGGCATCTCTCGAAATCATTTTCTACGCCGACAACCGGTCGAAATGAGTCGAAATGAGATGTCCCGGCGGCGGTCGGTTGGTCGGACAACACGATCAAACCCGGTTGAAAAAACGCTCGCGTTATTCTACCTCCGTAACGTGCGGAAAACAAGCGATACAGCGAAAAAGGGACCATTTTATACCGAAGCCGGTTGAGTTTTCCGTCCTGTCCGCCCGTTTGCCTTCGGAAAGAAGAGGCTTTTCAGGAATCGACTTCGGGAAATTTTCAATCGCGTTCGGCATAGACCGTATACGGCATGACAATCCTCCCGCGCACAATCCTGCGCACAACCGCTTGCCGCTCGAACGATCCGTTGATGCCATTGTACAGACAGCGGTTAGGAACGAGTGAGTGTGGCAGGCAGACTTGACCAAATGTTCGTTTTCAGCGCGTTTCCAGTATATCATCTTTAATCGGATCCCCGTTTCAATTCCCGTCTCGATCGGTCAATGCGATTCCAAAATGGAATTTTGCAGGCGGGTCAACTCGGAAATCCCTTTTCGTCCAAGTGCAAGCATTGAATGGAGTTCCGTTTCCGAAAAAGTCGATTCCTCACCGGTTCCCTGGATTTCGATAAATCGGCCGGAACCGGTCAAAACCAGGTTCATATCGACTTCCGCATCGATATCCTCCTCATAACACAAGTCCAATAAAGGGGTTCCATTGACAATTCCGACGCTTGTCGCGGCCACGGAATCGGTGAACGGCCAGGATTCCAAGCCGGACTCCGGACACGATTCCGACCGGGATTCCGACCGGGGAAAAAGCGTTCGAAAAGCGATCGCGAGGGCAATGTAAGCGCCTGTTATGGAAAGAGTTCTGGTTCCTCCATCCGCTTGGAGCACATCGCAGTCGACGGTGGCGGTTCGAGGACCGAGTTTTTCAAGATCGACCACGGCACGAAGCGAACGGCCGATCAATCGCTGGATTTCCGTTGCCCGCCCGTCCGGCCTGTCGCTCCGGGGAGAGCGGGGCGACGTGCTGCCCGGAAGCATTCGATATTCGGCCGTAACCCAACCTTTGGTCGATTCTTTCGGCATCCAGCGCGGCAATTCCCCGGCCAGCGAAGCGGTACATAAGACCATTGTTTCGCCGGCCGAGATCAGGACGCTTCCGGGCGCCGTTTTGAGAAAACCCGGCCGGACGACGACAGGCCGCAATTCGTCGGCCTGACGTCGATCGCGCCGTCGCCAATCCTGTCGCTGGTCATTTCGCATGGTATTCGTCTTCCGTCATTTCGAAAAGAAAACGCCCTCGTTTTGGGGCGAGGGTGTTTTCGTTCTTTTCGATCAAAGGATCGCTCCCGGGAATCGGGTTTCGACTACCGTTGATAGACGAGCCCGAGCTGGAAGGTGTTGGCGACCCCCTTGTTGCCGACATCGTAGTCGTAATCGCCGAACATGTAAATCGTACGACAGGCATTCAGGTACACCTGGCCGCCGAAACCGACGTTCAAGAAATCAACCCCGAGATCGACTCCGTGCAACTTCATCGGTCCCGCATCCGGCGCGGAAAGGAAGGTGGCCTTGACGGTTCCGTACGGGGAGTTGCTCAATTCTCGGCCGTATTGCAACCGCGTGTCGAGGCTGAATACCTCGCGGAGCTGCCAACGCGAGTTCAAACCGAACCGTATCTGGGTCGATTCCAGTTCGCCGTCCGTGACCCGCTTCGCGAACAGGCCGCCTGTTTCCTCGAAATCGCTCGCCCAGGATTTCTGGTAATCGAAGGCGATGAGCGGCAGCAAGGTACCGCCGCGCTTCCAGAAGATCGGCCGGACGAGTTCGACGCTCGTGTAAAGCGAATTACCGTCATAGTCCGCTTCGTACTTGCCCGCCATCTCGTAACGCTCGTAATCGTACTCCTGGTGTCCGAATCCGAGGTAGGCGTTCACGTAGACGGAGTCGGAAATGAAATGCTTCGCGTAGAGGGCCATCCCCCAGTCGTGCGCCCTGATTCGCCCGAACCGCGAGTTCAACCGGGGTTCCGTGAAATTCATGACCAAACCGAGGGTCGTATTCATCGTGACCTTCTTGTCGACGCCCAGGATCGAGCCGGAACTTTCAAGCGTATAGGACTGGGTCCCGGCCGGATCGTTCGAGATGTCGCTGTTTCTCCAGAATCCCTGCAACCAGAAATCCTTCGTCGAAACCGGTTGCGTGCCGACCTGTCCGCGATACGCCGGGTCATGGGCCGCCGCGGGGAGGAAACGCTGGTCCTGCGAGAGGTGATTGAATGCCGTCCGCCACGGGCTCCAAAGCGCGATGGTCAACGCATCCGCCGCCATTTCCGTTCCCCGCATCTGGTCGAGAATGTACTCGACGCCTTCGTTGGTCATGTCGCTGCCGTACATCGTATTCCGCAATCGGATGAATTCCTCGTCCATCGCGCTGCCGTCGGCGAACACGTCGTCCAACGCCGCCGCGACTTCCGATTCGTTCCAACCGAGCCTGTTGAAATCGGCGAACTCGCCGACCTTGATCTGGCCGTAGTTCAACCCCATCGCATGCGGATTGTCGACGGTATCGTAGGTCGTCGTTTGAGCGTACAGCCCGGTGGTTTTCCCGTCGAAGAGATCGTCGAGCCGGATCCGGTCCAAAACCGTCCCGGTCGAAACGATCACGTTATCGACCGACGCAACGCTCGGGCGGTGCAGGATCACGTCGCCGTTGAACACGATATCGTCGGCAACGAGCGCGTATTCCCCGGCGGTGAATTCGAAGGTCGTACCGCTGTCGAGGAAAAAGCGGCCGTCGGTCGCGATTTTCCCGTTCGCGCCCAGGATCACATGGGTTCCCTGGTTGACGATACGGACTTCGCCTTCGAAATCGACGTCGGTATTGAACGTCGTCCTGCCGCCTTCGATGCGGAGCACGCCGTCATACGCCCGGGCCATCGCCGGGTCCAGGGCTTTCCGTCCGCTGATCCCGCCCCCGTTGAAAATGTAATTCCCCTGGGTGATCAACATGCCGCCGGTCGTCACGCCGTCGGCGACGACGTTGACGTCTCCCTGGCCTTTTCCGGTAAACCGGGCGTAATCGTCGGTAAGGAAGCAGTCTGTTCCTTCGATAAGGATGCCGAGCCAGTTTTTGCTGGACGAATCCCATTGCCGGTTGCCTCGTTCGTCGGCCCCGTTGGTCCACGTCAGGAAATCGTTCGTCATTTCAACCGTCAGTTGAATAACCGTCTTGTCGTAGACCGGCGCCTGCGAGAGGTTCGTCCCGGTGTTTTTCCAGTCGATCGTGGCCTTCCGTCGCCCCTCGACGATCTCGTTCCATTTGCTCTTGTCGAATGTGAGCATGTCGCTCGTCGAGGTGATGATATCGAAGGTCCCGTTCGCCCATTGGCCGATCGTGAAGGTGTTCGTGTTTTTGAATTCCACGGCGCCGTTCACTTCGACCAGGTCCGCGACCGGGTTCATCAAACCGTCGCGCCCGAGGTCCACGGCAAAGGTCGTCTGGTTGAACACCGCTTTTCCGCCGTCCAGGACGAGCGTCCCGATCACGCCGCCGGTTGCCACGAGTTTGCCCTCGCCGGCGTCGAATTTGTACAGGTCGTCCGCGGAAACGGTTCCGTTCCGGAACTCGAAGCCGTCGGTCGCGATGATCGCCCCGTTGCCGACCAGCCGGGTATCCGGCTTGTCCATGAAGAAATCGCTGTTCCCCGCGGAAAGCACCGCCCCGTCGACGAGCCGGGTCGTTCCGCCGTAAAGCTGGATCGCCCCGCCGCCGGTCGTCAAAACGTTGTTCCCGAGGAAGGAGACGCTTCCCGTTCCTTCTTTCACGAAAGCGTTCCCGCTCCCGCCGCTGATCCGGTCGTGGAAGTAGACGTTGTTGCGCCCGATGACCTTGAGCTTCGTGTTCTTCTCAAGATGAATCGCGTTCGAGACGCCGGCGGCTTCGTTGCCGGTAAAGGTGATGTCGCCCCTTTCCGAATCGAGCAGCAAGGTCGCGCGACCGGTCGAGTTGTTGCCGCCGCCCGCCATGTAGATCGCACCGCCGTTCGATCCGGCCTTGTTGCCGAGGAAGAGCGTGTTGCCGCCGATGCGGACGTCCACTTCGTCGTTGCCGATCGCGCCGCCGGAGAAGATCGCGCCGCCGCGGTCGCCGGCGACGTTGCCCGTGAAGGAGGCTCCGCCGACGAGGTTCAGGTTCTTCGC
>DOMV01000155.1:6738-7917 GCA_003509805.1 Planctomycetaceae bacterium | reverse complement strand
CATGCCGTTTACCGTATAAACTGAAAGCGGTTGATATGGAAATGGCCTCCGGTACATTATACACCCTGTCGACAAATCCGGTCGAATATCGCGATTGCCAAAAATGGGAAATATGATTTTCCGTTCCCGATTGTAGGGATCATAGCGAAAACTCCGGCTTGTTCGATTGCGGCGGGACCNNGGGACCGGGAGTCGCTTCAGCCGGTCATGATTCCACGTTCACGGAGGGACTGCGCCAACCGGGCGTCGTCAAGGTACCGGACGGCGTCGAAACCGAAATCCCGGGCGGCCGCGATGTTTTGTTCCAAATCGTCGATAAAAAGAATTTCCGACGGCGTGATTCCGGGAACAATCCGGGCCGACGTTTGAAAAGCCGTTTCATAAATGCGCCGATCCGGTTTCATCGCGCCGACCTCGTAGCTGAGCACATGATTCGACGGGATCAACCGGTGTATCTCCGGGTAGGTCGCGCGGCAATGGTTCCAATGCGCGGGCGCCGTGTTCGAGAGAATGCCCCGCGGAATATCCCGTTCGGCAAAATACGCCATTACCGGGAGCATCGGGGTGTTGAACGTAAAAATATCACTGATCGCCGACAGCAAAACGTCTTTTCGCACACGCACGCCGATGCGGTCGCAAAACGTGTCGTAATACTCGTCCTCGGTGATTTCGCCCCGTTCGTGCCGATGTTGCAAATGCGTGTCGAAAATCACATCGTAGAGCATGTCCGCGTCGCGTCCGACAACGGCGGCCGCCTGGTGCAGTAGTTTTTCGATACTGAATTTGACGATGACGTTGCCGAGGTCAAAAAAAACGAAACGCATGGTAAGCCCCTCGGGAACATAGTTGCATCGGCGACCGCGTAGCCGNNTCGCGGCTCGCGACCCCGGCTCGTGGAGAACCCTTCCCCAACGGTCGTGGTCCGGATTGGATGATCCCAACCAATAATGATACGAACAGCGCCCACGTAAACATTGTTTCCGTAACACCGTTTCCGTAACACCGTTCCCATAACATTGTTCCCGTTTCGGCCGGCCTGTCAAGCGGATTGTCAAGCGGCCTGTCAACCGTACTGGCAACCGTACTGGCAACCATACTGGCAACCATACTGGCAACAGACGGTGACTCGCCGTCGGTCACTCCTCCTATTTCCTTTGATTATACCGTAAACGGCATGAC
>DOMV01000155.1:0-6650 GCA_003509805.1 Planctomycetaceae bacterium | reverse complement strand
AGACCAAATGGGAATCTCCGGTAAACTTAATGGGAGCGATGAGTCAGCGAATCCGCATTCTTTCAGTCGTCATTTCTCGCGGGAAACAGGAATCATGAAATCACAATGGACGAATGAAGTCCGGCAGGCGATTACGGAAATTCTCGGATACCTGAACTTTTCCTCGGGAGCCCGGGATCCCCGTTTTTTTGCGGCGATGGATCGCCTGTACGCTTTCCTGGCCGACGAGGCGGAAAAGTCGCTTCTCGCCCCCTTTATACCGAAGCCGGTTGANNCCGAGTCGTCGGCTTCGGGAAATGTCAATGCCTTTCAGCACACGACGACAACGCACCCGGTTCGTCACGCATCGGCCGAGCCGCGCAAGGACACCAACCCCGGGGATGACGACTCCGACGCCAACACCCCCGACACCAACACCCTTACAGATAACCACCCGGACGACAATCCTGAAAAGCGCGGCGGCGGGCGATCTTCTCCCGACACGGATCACCGGGAAATCCCGCTGGTTCTCTTGAGTCTTTTACATGACGAACTGCGCGATTTGGCCGACGCTTCCGAGACCTTTCGCCAGGCGGAACAGGCGGAAACGGTTATCCGGATCGTACGGGATCATCTCTTGGACGCTTACCGGAAATACCACGGCGACCTGTTGTTTCACCAGAAAACGACGCTTATTTTCAACTCGTTTTTCCTTGCCCGGGCTTTTGAGGTCGTTCTGTCCCGGGAAACCGCGGCACTCTCTTCGAACCTGACACCGGAGGAAATCGGCGAAATCGTTGAAAAATCCATTTACGCATTGGATGATCTGCTCGGTTACCGCCCCGTCCCGGTCTTGGAAGGAGAGGAAAAACATCAGCCCAACGCGCATGAATGGGTCGCCCCGGTTCCGCTCTACCTGGATGAGGCGGGGGCGGCCTGCGGAAAATACAAGTCGATCATCGAAGCCGCCTTGCGCCTGCTCCGCGGTACGCCTGCCGAGGTCTTGCGTGAAGCCTGGTTCGATCCCGACAAGTTGCAGGAGCTCGTGCTCGATCCCCGGGCCTACGATTTCGATCACCCGGTCAACCGGCGCCCCAATTACCATTTCGGGACCTGGGACCCCCATTTTATCGACAAACAGGGATACTACCGCCGCTTTGTCGTTCACCAGGTCACGATCGACAGCATCCTCCAACGGATTGAAACGGCCTACATCGGCGAATCGGACGTTTCCGCCGTTCCCGTGGAAGAATTGATTTACGAGGCGGGCGCCGTTCTTGCCGGCACCATGCTCATGGGCAGCGGAATCAGCGGCGACACCCCCCATTCCTACGATTCCAATACGTCGCTGACGAACCTGATGCCCGTCATTGCCGGATATCGCGACAAATTCTACGAGCACCTGATTCGAACGGTCCCGGAATCGATGCGGGCCCGATTGCAGGCGGAAGAAGCCCGGTTGCATCAACCGTTCGGCGGGGCACGGCAGGATTTGAACAAAAGGCTCGCCAAACGTCGCGCCGATCAACTGCAACGCCTGCATCTTGCCCGGACGTTCGCACGGATGGGTTATTTCGAGGCCGCGGAACATCAAACCGACATCATTTCCGTCGCCTCGGCCCGGATTCTCTGCAAAATCGATTGCCTGATCACGCAGGCCCATTTTTTGATCGATCATGAAAAACTCGGCGAATCGGCCGACCTGCTGCCCCTGGTCGAGGATTTGCTGCACCGGGGAATTCATTGCGGAGCCTTGGTCGATCCGTGGACGATTCTCGGCTTCGGCGCGCAATACAGCCTGTTTCCGGCGGTCGATAATACGATTCACGATCACCGGGTAGACGATTTGATCAACCTGCTCGACGATATTTTCGACCTCTACAGCAGGTTGCAGAAAGAAGCGGCCGCCAACGGGAACGGGGACCTCCAGGCGGAACTTTCCGACCGGATGAGTGATTTGGCCGGCTGGTGGGACCAGTTCGGCAGCACGGAAGTCAGCAGCGTCGAAGGGTTTTCCGGACAGACGGCCTGGGAATCGGCGGCGAAAGTCGCGACCGCCCTGGCGGCATGGAACAAGGCGTCCGCCGCCGCGGGGGACATCGCGTTCTGGAACAGGCATGTCGAACGCTTCAAATCCCCGAAAGCCTACGTTCTGCTCGGAGAGGCCCTGCTCGATCAGCGCGATCCGGTCGCCTCGATGGCGCTGATGATGCACTGGTTGAGCGAATCGGAGACGATCCCGTTGACCGAAGGGGATTATTCCTTCCACTCCATCGCGCTGCGCTGGATGGAACAGCTTTGGCGCGACCGGGACAAGGAAAAGGAGTCCGTGCGGAACAAACGAAAATTCTCGCCGATCGAACCGGCCAAACGCTGGCAATTGACGCAGAAGTTTTTCGATTACATGGAAGCCAACGCGGACAAATACTGGTCGGTCCCGACACTGGAGCTCGATCCCTCCCAATTCGACGCTCCCGAGGACGCAACGGACGAAAACGGGTCGTCTCGCGGGCCTGCCCGGCGCCGTGGACCGAAGAACGTCCCTTCCCCGGACAAAACGAACTCCGGTCGCGACGACGATTTTCCCGATTACGAAGAGGATGATTTCAGTCCCGCCGCGGGTGAGGAAGGGGATGAGGAACGGGACGGGGAGATGGATGCGGAACGTTCGGGGGCGATTGATCCGACGTTCAGCGCCGCCTACGAAAACGTCGTGTATCGCGATACCGCCGACGACGGCGTCGACGACGACATGATGGAGGGAAAATCCCCGGCGTTTCAAAACGAGGACGATTTCGAACTGGCGAAGGAAACCGAACGGGTCAGCGAACGGCTGGCGTTCCTCGTCACCGTCGTCAAGTTGTGGAAATTCGCCGCCGGAAAATCGCCCGTTCTCAAGGGAACGCCGGAAGAGGTCGCCGAAGCCTCCCAGCGTCTCGAAGGCTGGCTTACCCAGGCGTCCGTCTATTGGCGAGGGCTTCTCGAACTGCTCGATCAAACCTCGCGATACCGGATTCCCGTGCCGCGCGGGACTCAGGAATCGCTTCTCGAATACGACCGGCACAGGGGGACGAAGGAAATTCTCCTCGACCGGATCGGTTGGACCGCCGTCGAAGTCGCGGATGCGATCCTGTTGATTCAATCGATCCTGGACGACCCGAAACCCCGCGCCGAATGGGCCTCATGGCAGGGCTGCGTCCTGGAAGTCTGCGGGGCGATTTTTCGCAGCGACGTCAAAAAGATCAAAAAATTATGGCCCGGAATGCAGCAGACGCTCTCCAAGGAAACCCTGCTTTACATCCCCACGTCGCGCGGCGGGAACGCGAAAGACATCGTCGCCTGCCGCTGTTTGCAGCAGGTCATCCTCCGGTTGCTCGAATACATGCCCCGGCTCGGGTTGCTTTACGAAACCTTCGGATTGCTCGATACGATCCAGCAGATGGAGCAGGTTTTCCCCCCGCGACCGGGAGCGATCACCGAGTTCGACCGCTTGGTCGAAACGGCGACCCGGGCGATTTCGACCAGCATTTCCGAAGCGTCCAAAACGTGGAAAATCCGCAATGACGACAAGAATTTCCAGGATTCCGACGAAGCGCTCGTCGATTACATGGAACGCATCATCGAACTGCTCCTCTCAAGCTGGCTCTCGCATAGCCGGCAAATCCGCATTTCCCCGGTTGAATCGATCACCGATAAAAGCGTCTGGAGCGAAGTCAAAGCGTTCATCCAAAAGTACGGCGAGGACATTTTCACGCAGCAATTCATGGGTTTCGGCAATCTCCGTGCCGTCTTGCACCAGGGTGTCGAGAATTATCTCAAGTCGCTCGTGCGCATCAAAGAGGAAGAAAGCGACGACGAACTGGAAACGGCCGACCTGTTGATCGGCGACCTGGTCGACGGCCGGTATCAATGGGAGGACGCCGTCTACAACCTGGAGCTGATCTTCGAGTCGATCGCCGAAAATTATTCGGAATACGTCGATTACAACAGCACGACGACGCACAGCGATCACGGGGACCGGCTCTACATGTTGCTCGACATGCTCCGCGTCCTGACCGGATACGAGCGGATTTCCTGGAATCTCAAGCCGGTCTACTGGGTTCACGACGCAATGATCCGGTCCGGCAGCACGACGGCGGCGGCGCTCTGGGAACGGGCGGTCGCGAAACGGAGCGTCAACGCCGCGGAAGAACACTTGCGAAGCTACGCCCGGCTGAGTGAGAAATACGGCATGTGGCTTCCCAGCGTTCACGAACGCCTCCAGGAACGTTTCGTCCGACCGCTCCAGATCGATCGGATGTGCGGCCTCGTCCCGACCGCCGTTCGGGAAGCCCGGGAAGAAGGCGCGAAAACCGCCTTCGTCGAGCTCGATCAACAAATCGAACTTTTCGCGCGGGAACCGATGGGGGTCGGCTTCGAGATGCCCGAATGGCTTTCCGCGCTCCAGGAAGAAGTCATGTCGACCCGAATCGACACCCCGGAAGGAGAACCGTCCGACGACGCGTTCAACCCGACGCCCCGATTCGAGCCGATCCGTCTTTCCCGGTCCGATCTCGACAAGCTGATCGCACAGCTCAACCGCAAATCCCGGCTCTGAATAGCGACATACTCCGCCGACGGTCGGCAAACGCCCTCCGGCTCTCGCCGGTCTTCTCTTTTTTAATCCACATCCTCGCAACACCCGGATTCAAATGAAATAGTCCGGTCGCAAGGGACTGTTGTTGCAAGGTTTACAAAATGGATATCCTGCTTTGTCCGTCATAAATTTTGGGATATGCTGATTTGGCGAAATCGGGTATGTTGACGTTTTCAAGCAATACGGCAACACACGGAGGTTTCGTCATGAAAAAAAGGGTGTGACTTTGAAGTTACGTGAGCCGGGCAATTCCGGCGGGATTTGATATTGTAAAAGAGACTCCTTCTGTGGCATGATAACTGTATATTTTACAAGCAGTTGCACGCCGAACAGAAAGGAGTCTCCGATGAAAATGACGCTGACGATGAACGCCAAGGAGCAAAAACTGTCTCTCGTGATCGATTTGAAAAACGGTCGCCTCGGCAAGAACCTTTCCGCCGCCGAAGCCGAAAACGTGGTCATGCACCTCGAAGAGGCGCTCCAGGAAGCCGGTCGCGAAGCCTTCAAGCAATGGTTGCTTGGGTTCGAATTCGATGCCGATATTCTCGTAGTCGGCAGAAAAACCTATCGTTTCAAAATGATCGCCGAGAAAGAATTCCTGGCCAAGTTCGGTCACATTTCCATTCCTCGTCGCTTGTATCAACAAGACAGCGGAGGGCCGCGACCGACGTTCGTGAGTCGCTCCTGTTCATGGCCGCCCATCTCCCGCCCGGCGAAGTCGTCGAATGCCTCGACAAAGTCGCTTCTTTTTCGTGCAGTAAAACGGCGATCCAAAACCTCGTCGACGAAATGGGCGAGTACCTCGAAGAACATGAAGACGAATTGATGGAATCCGTCCGCATCGCCGAAGAACTTCCCGTTGCGCAAACGCAAGGCGTTGCGGTCAGTCTCGACGGCGTCAACGTGCGGTTGAACACGCCGGGCTCGAAGAAGGGCCGACCGACGGAACGGCCCAAGGACGAGGCGTCGATGTCCCGCGAGACGGCAAGCTGTTACAAAAATGCGATGGCCGGCGTCGTGAGTTTTTACGGTGAGGTTCCTCCCGGAAAGCCCGGAAAAACAAGCGTGAAAGCGGCGGCGAACCGTCGCGGGCCGAGGCGTCTGGCCGGGCATGTCACGGCGAGGATGCCGGAAGACAAGTTCCCGACGTTTCGCGAAAATATCGAAACGGAAATTCGTTCGACGATGGAACGATTGCCGCCGGACGTGACGAAAATACTGCTCAACGACGGCGGTACGAATCTCTGGAATTACGCCGACGGCAATCCGCTTTACGACGACTTCGAGAAGATTGTCGATTTTCATCATGTGTTGGATCATGTCTCGTCGGGGGCGGAAGGGATTTTCGGCAAGGGGACGGCGGAAGGCAAGGTGTGGTATCGAAAAATGGAAGGGACGTTGTTGTCTTACGAGGACGGGGCGGATCGGGTCATTCGTTCGTTGGAATATTATTTGAACGGATATGAATACAAGGAATCATCATGGGAATTGATTGAAGGTTGCTTGACGTTCATGCGAAACAACGTGCATCAGATGGAGTACAAGCGTTTTCGTGACAACGGCTGGCCGATCGGTTCGGGGCCGGTGGAAGGAGCCTGCAAAAATATCGTGAAAAAGCGGATGTGCCAAAGCGGTCAGCGTTGGGGCTTGCGGGGCGGCCAAGCGGTCTTGAGCTTGCGAGCCATCGTCAAATCGAACCGTTGGACGGCCTTTTGGAACGCTTACAAACAGCACGCATCTTCCACCAGATTGACTCAATCCACGTAATTTCAAAGTCACACCCCGGAAAAACTTACATGGTCCGCTTGACCGACGAAGAACGTGACACCTGTCTCGCCGTCGTCAAGAAACTCAGAGGCTATTTGGAATGCGAGCATTGAAATTAAAGGATTTACAACAATGAAAAACGCCGCGTTTTATCATAAGTCCTGCAAAACCAATTTGTTAGAAAAAAAGTAAACATTGCGATTCCCCCTGTTTTCAGGCGTTTTATTTGGTCGATCAAGTGAATAAAATTTTGCGATATTTTTTGCCT
>DOMV01000191.1 GCA_003509805.1 Planctomycetaceae bacterium | reverse complement strand
TCGCCGCGCCGGTAGGCCCGCTCCGCATCCTGCCAGGACGCGAACGTGCGTGTCGGGCGGTTCGGGTCCGGCGGTAGCGACGCGAGGAACAGCCCCGCCGCGTTTTCCGAAATCAGACGCGGTTGCGCCGATTTCAGGTCCGACGTCTGGATCAGGCTCCGGCTGGGCAACAGCAATTCAAAGGCTTCCCTGACCGCTTCGGGCGAGGCCGGCGCATGAAAATTCATCTGGTCGCCGTCGTTGTCTTGCCCGAACCCCTTTTGAACGAACGAATTGATATGGAGCGCGTCGCCCGCCATGAGTTTCGGCTTGAACGCTAAAATGCCCCACTTGTGGAGCACGGGTGCCCGGTCGACGATGACCGGCCGCTCCTCCATTTCGGCCAAAAGTGCCTCCCGTGCTACGGAATTGCGGTCCTCGATGTATTGTGCCGCCTGCGCCCAGGGGATGCCGCGTTTGGTGAGCCGGTGAACGAGATGGGGCCGGTAGACCGACCAGGCCTTGTCCTCCGGCAACCCGACCTCATCCAGTCCGAGATCGGGGTTCGGGACTGTGACGGCCCGACCGACCATGTCGGTCGGCGTTCCCAAAAGGTTCCGCTGCACCATACTGAACTTCGAGGAACCAACCCCGAAAACGTGTTTCAAGAGTCCGCGTACTTCGCGCTGGACCAGTTTCGGGTGCGTCGGATCGGCCAGGCCCGTGACCTGTTTGTAGGCATCGTACAGGCCGTACTCTTCCTTCGCCGTGTTCTTCGTGATCTTGCGTAAATCCTTGAGCGCGTTGTTGGTGTCGATCATCAATTTGTACAAATAATTCGCGTCGTCCACGAGCGGCACGTTCGAATCCTTCATTTCCGAAACAGGTCGGAATTTCGGCGGCAGGATCGGGATGGCGGAGAGCATCCAATCGCCCGGATGCAGGCCGGTCGTTTCACAGCCTTTCAGGTAGCCCAGCGCCCGGATCGCGTGATCGCGCTGCATGGCGTTGCCGTTTTCGATCCGGGCCCGGTAGCCGTTCATCGCGAGCGGGACATTGATCTCGGAGAGCGCCTTTTGGATCGCGGAAAATCCGGTGCCGTGTTTTCCGAGCGGCATCGAGCCGTCCATGACCGCCTTGAGTTCCTTCTGCTTGAGATTCAGCAGAATCCGGGCCGGTTCCTCCATGACCGGATTGAGGATCGGGACGACCGGCGTCATCTTGCCCCAGCGCGTGCCGTCCATCCCGAAAAGGGCCGGATCGAACAGACCGCCGGTAACCGGCGTCTTGTCCTTTTCCCAACGCAGCGTTTCGCCCGACATGATCTCGCGATTTTCCGCGAGTTTCGCCACGTCGCCGTCGGTCAGGGCCATGATGTTGAGTCGCCCTTCCGACGGGGCAACGTGGATGCCCGAGGCGCGTAACGAATTTTCAAACTTCCGGTAGACGAGCGGCGTCTTCTTCATTTGTGGACTGGCCCCCTGCATATACTGCATCCAGTAGTCGTCGTTCGCCTGGCCGCGGTGGTACTTTGCGTCGAGGAACGTGTTGTACGCGCCGTGGGCGACCAGGGCGTTCAGGTGCATCGGCGCGATCCGTTTCGAGCCTTCGTCGCCGCCCTTGGCGGGCGTTTCGTCCGCCGCGTAGGCCCCGATCCCGCGTGCGGACCCTTTCGATTCCGACGTGTGGTGCAGCTTCATGATCCACATGGACCCGTTCGCGATCCCGCTGCCGTCTCCGTTGTATAACTTTTTGCCGGTCCGCCGGTCGATGATCGGCGAGTCCGGTTCGATCCCGTGTTTGCGTAGTTCCGCGTCGACGAAGGCGGGAATGTCGTCGATGTCCTCGAAATCAGGTAACCGATACGGTTTGCCCGTTTTCATCGCAATCTTGCCGAGCGCCAGTTCCGCAAGCTGGACCGGGTTGCCGCGACCGGCCGTACTGCCGGGCGCGAACGCGACTTCGGCGACCATGCCGTCCTCGGTTTGTGGCATCTCGTCGTCCGGCAGGATGCGCACGACCCCCTTGTTTCCGAAACGATTGCTGATCTTGTCGCCGTCGCGCAATTGCGATTCCGTCTTGACCAGGACGGCGGTCCCTTTTTCGTTGTGGAACACGTCCGTGACCACGCCGTCGTCGTGATGGTCCCAGGTCACCGACGCGTCGGAGAACAGACGCCGTTTCCCTTTCTTGATCCCGCCGTCGGTCAATCGGGCCGCGAGGATGAGCGGATCGCCCGACCGGACGACCGTGCCGGGCGTCACGATCCCCTCGTCGTCCATCGAATCGAGTTGACGCCGGTCGAACGTGCGCGGAAAGATGCCCATGAACACGTTCTTGCCGCGTTTGTAGTCGGGCGTCCAATCGAGTCGGCTCTGGTACATGTGCTGCGAGGTCATCCGCCGGGCGAACGATTCCGAAACGAGCATCCCGTCCTCGAAATTGAGTCCTTTCCAGGGAACCATGACGACCCGGGCGTTGAGGCCGAGTGCGACCTGCCCCTGGTCATCGGTCATGTTCGACTTGACGAGCAGGTCGCCGGACGCGACATGTTGCCCGACCCCGACGACCGGCTCCTGGTGCGAGTAGGTTTTGCGGTTCGACGGCTGGTAGCGGTCCAGGTGGATCGTCTTTTTCGTCCCGTCCGCGTTCTCGATCAGGACATGCCGGTCGGTCGCTTCCAACACGATGCCCGGCTGCTCGGCGAACACGGCCCCGACATCGCGTCCGAACTCCTGGTAATAACTCCGGTCGGGCCGGCCGGGAACGCCCGATTGGACGAGCGGCGCTTCCCCGTTTTTGAGCGGTAAAGATTGCGTCAGCATGCGCGAGCCCATTGCACTACGGTTCCCCTGCGCGGCCGACTTGAACGGGATCAGGTTCGAGAGCGGCGAAAACGCTTCCTCGAAATGCGGGATCAGGTAATCGACGTCCGTTTTTCGTACGAGTTCTTCGCGACCGTGCGACATTGCCGGCAGAAAATCGTCGTCCGCCGCCTTCCGATACTCCGACGCGATGGCGACCGTCGAGCGCAACAGGTCTTTCGGCCGGAGCATCTTTCGTTCGCCGCTACGGTCCAGGACGGGCGCGTAAAGCTGCCGGTCGGCCCCTTTCCGTACCGCCGTAGCCAAATAGGTATCGACCCCGACCCGCGTCGATTCGGGTGTCCGCGAGGGATCGATATAGGCCCGCTGCGATGGATGCACGTTCCGCGATTCGTCGGGCACNNCCGCCCTGGCCGAGTTTCGTGAGCGAATACGCTTTGTCGTGAATTTCGAGCCGGTTGATCTCTTCCGGGTTGCCGGCCAGCCCGCTTGTCAGGATCGCGCCGTCGATCTGTTTCGACAGGGCGCCCGCCGGAAGTTTCTCGAGATTGCCCCCGTAACGAAAGGTCAGGTTGTTCAGGAGCATACGCCGGAAACTGCCGGAATCCTTGGCGATCCGCTCCTCGAAAATGTCTTCCGGGCCGTAAATCTCCTGGAACGCCAAATTGTCCCGGTCGTCCGAGTCCGCTTCGCCGCGTGAAATCCCGATCAGCTTCTGCGTCGATTTCAAGAGTACGTCCTTGTCGAGATGATCGAAACGCTCGCCCAGGGTCGCTTCCATCACGTCGGGATCGAGTTTGATCCGTTCGAGCGATTCGCGGATCGCTTCGACTTTTTCCCGGTCCGTCCAGGCCTCCTTCCTGCCGCGGGCGAGTTTGTCGTACAGTTTCGCAATGTGCGATTCGCGGAACTTTTTCCTGTTCAGGTCGTACAGCGGCTCGCCCCAGGCGGCGATCATCTCCTCGTCGGTCGCCCCGAGTGCCTTGGCCAGTCCGAAGATCGGCGTTTTCGAACCGGACACGATCACGTTCAACTGGCCCGTTTCCGCATCGAGCCCGTAATGATGGATCGCGCCGTCCCGCAGGTCCGCGTTGACATGGACTTCATGTTCCCCATTCTCTTTCCGGCGGGCGTAGACGCCGGGCAGCAGCCGCGACTGGTTCCGCAAAACGTATTTCGTCCCGTTCCGTAAAAACGTCCCGTTGTCGAGCAGATACGGAATTTTCGCGACGACGGTTTTTCGCTGGGTTTGTGCGCCGGTCGTCTTGTCGGTCAGGGTCCAGGTTCCGCGCAGCGTCCTGGCAAGCGTCCCGTTCTCCAAAAGGGTTCGCTTGATCGTCTCGGGGGTCGGGTCCTCCCGGTCCGCGTAATGGACGTCGCCGAGCGACAGGGCGTAACGGTTATTCTCGACGGCGCCCAGATTCGAGGCGGCATGGAGAACGCGGTCGAAGATCGCGTTACGGGTCGCGCCCATGTCGCCGAACGATCGCAGTTCGGGAAGCGGCAAAGAAGCGGGAGCGACCGGTACGGAAGGAGTCGGTGCAAGAGTGAGACCATTTGTTCCCAACGACAATGCGGGCCGGGAAGTCCCGGCGGACGGCTGGCTCCCCGCTCCACGGTCGGTCGCGGTTACGGAAAATTTCCGCCGCGCTTCCGCGTCCTCGGGGCGATTCAAAAACGGGTTCGACATCAGCGGCCGTAATCGTAGAAGCGTTCATTCATCTTCCGCCGCATCGTGATCGACGGGTTCGACTTTTTGGCCAGTTCCGTAATCGGCTGCTGATCGGTCAC
>DOMV01000483.1:900-3167 GCA_003509805.1 Planctomycetaceae bacterium | reverse complement strand
TTCGTGGAATGACGAGATTCTCATTTTTATTCCTTTTATCGCGTTGTTCGGCTTGATGATGAGCCAGACCGGCTTCTCCATTCATCCCCGCTACTTGCTGCCGGCCTTGCCGTTTTTCTATCTATTCACAGCGAGAATAGGCAAGTCATTTGCGCTGAAACAAAAACTCTTTCAATTTGTAACTGTTGCCTGTCTCGCATGGATGACGGCAAGCAGTCTCTGGTCGTATCCGTATTCGCTGTCGTATTTCAACGAAATCCTTCCTGTACGGGAACGGCCCAAAATGTTGCTCGGCAGCAATATCGACTGGGGGCAGGATGCGTACTTTTTGCGTGAGTACCTGACCAAACATCCGGAGATAAAAAGCATACGGATCGCCTATTCCTGCCCGGAAACGATTGAGCGGATCGGAATTGTATCGGCGGGCGAACCTCCCTCGGAGCCGGAGCCGGGCTGGTTCGCGCTGGGCGTGAACGATCTGTACGCCGCTTCGAAGCGATACGCTTGGCTCCAAAACGAGGAGCCGGGGGCGGTCGTTGGCCGGTCGATTTACGTATTTCATATTGTCCAAGTGAATGGAGAACGAGGGCATGAGTGATCGAATCGAACGTCCCTGGTGGCGCATGAATCCACTGGTTTGGATCGGACTGCTGCTTTTGGCGGGCCTCAGCATCGCTTCCTGTTTCGGGCTGGTCACGTTCGGTCCGCGAACGCTCGCCTACGCGGTCCGTCTGCTCGATCCGCGCGGCTGGCCGCTTTGGTTCCTCTATCCGCTTTGGGAGGCCGTCTGTTGGCGGATTCTCGATTTGCTGTCCGCCCCGGACCGACAACTCGCGCATCGGCTCAAACCTGTTCTCGTCCTGTGCGCTATTTTGTTGATCGTTTGGCATAACGGCTGGCATACGCGTTGGTTCCGGCGGCGGGTCTATGACCTGTTTTACGCTCCCTATATCATCGGCCCGATCTCCCAGTTCATGATCGACGGCTCTTGGACATGGCGTCTATGTATCGTCCCTGTGGCGGGCGTTGTTGTGCTCGGAGGCCTGATTGTCCTGATGATCCGTTTACGAAAGAAAAAATGATTCGATTATCGATTCTCTTGCTCGCCCTTTCCGTCACAGCGGATGCCCCAAGAATCCGTTGTCTCGAAAAAGCACCGAATCCGGTGCTTTCCCGTTCGGACGTGAAAGCCGTTGCGAATACGGAATCCCAAAAAACGGCCGAAGGTTTTACCGGCATGGCCGAGGTCGTCGACCGCTTCGACGCAATGGAATACCGCTACAGCGGCGGCCGTTACGTCGACGAGCCGATCCGGTTCCGGCTCCACAGGCCGCGAAAGGTCGTTTCCGGCCGACACTATCCGCTCCTGGTCTGGTTTCACGGGCGAGGCGAAAGCGGGAACGACAATTTTCGGCAACTCGCGCACATGCAGTCGGCGATCGCCTGCCTGGCCGGTTGCAACGCCGGGGCGTTTTACCTGCTGGCCGTTCAATGTCCTGCCGACAATCGCGAATGGACAGTCAATATCTCCAAAGAAGACGGCAAAGGCGATGCGACGATCATCATTCTGCGCGAAATCATGGAGGCCGTGATCGACGAATTCCCGATCGACGAAGAGCGGATTGCCGTCTACGGTTTGAGCAGCGGCGGTGAGGCGGCCTGTGCATTCGTTTCGGAGACCCCGCAGCGGTTCTCGGCCTTGGCCTTCGCGTCCGCCGTCCCGCCAGGATCGCTCCCGACCGGCATGAACATTTGGGCGTTCTGCTGTGACCAGGACCAAGATGTTTCACTGGACGCGGTCCGGGATGCCGTCGACGCCGCCAACCGTGCAAACGGCTCGGCCCACCTGACCGTGATCCCGTCGTACGACCACGATTCCTGGACCCTGTCGCTCCGGGACAAAAAAATCCTGAGTTGGCTCATCTCGCAAAAGCGGGGCGGCCCGCTGAATACGCCGCCCGGCTGGAATGTGCCGGAACGTACGTTTCCGACAGCGTTCATCCTGTTCGGTCCGCCGATTCTGTGCTTCGTCCTGTTGTCCATTTTCGTTTCACGATCCCGACCATGCAAGCGAGCCGAAAAAACTGCCTGATCTCGACTTGGCCGGGCCGAATGTTCCTGCTCTTCGCCTTGGCGGGCGGACTCGCTTGGCTTGGCCGTGACGCCGTGGAGACTTGGGACGACGGGGGCCAGATGCGGGAATGCCGCTCGGCCTGTTACGATTACCTGCTCATCTTTCCGAAAGGCTATGCGCCCTCCGATCCGCC
>DOMV01000483.1:309-842 GCA_003509805.1 Planctomycetaceae bacterium | reverse complement strand
CGGAGTTTCCCTTCTTGGTCGTCTGCCCGAAACTGAATGACCGCGTTTGGGAACCGGAGCGCATCGTCGCCCTTGTGGACGAGATTCTTGCCGATGACCGCCTCCGTACCGTCGTTGATCCGGGTCGCATCTATCTGACCGGATTCAGCTTGGGCGGCTACGGAACATGGGAGACGGCATCCTTGTACCCGGCCCGGTTCGCGGCCGTCGTGCCGGTCGCCGGAGCCTGCGATCCCGACTGGGCCGATCATTACGGGACGCTGCCGATCTGGGCGTTTCACGGCGCGCGGGACCGGGTGGTTCGTCCGACCGATAGCGTGGAAACGATCGACGCGATTCGCAAACAGCGAGGCGAAACGGACGCGGTGCGCTTGACCCTTTACCCGGACGCGGAGCACGGGATCGCCGAAACCGTCTATCAAGAGGCCGACCTGTACCGATGGATGCTGCGGCATCGGATATGCGGTATGCGTTATACTGCAAAAGGACACAAAGTGACTGTTTTTGCCAACCCCCCTCACCCTAACCCTCTC
>DOMV01000483.1:0-179 GCA_003509805.1 Planctomycetaceae bacterium | reverse complement strand
AAATTTTCTAGCAGGCCAGTAAAGTAACGCTTATACTGTGGTGTTTATATTGATCTTCGGAGAAAATTTCGGTCAGGACCGACCAACGGAAGCCCCGGTTTTAAGGCACCAAGTGATCGTACACCGTTCGATTTTTTTGCTGAAAATGAATAACTCACCGTTCCCTGAATTTGTCTTCC
>DOMV01000331.1:834-6606 GCA_003509805.1 Planctomycetaceae bacterium | reverse complement strand
GGACCTCCCGGCTGCGAGTACACAGCGGTTGCCGATGCAAATAGGGTCCCGGCGGGTAAACGGGCGGCTGAATCGGGCTGTGTTTACCCACGACTCGACCGGCTTCGGTATAAGAACCGTTCCCTTGCAATTGCCCCGTTTCCTTCCCGAATGATGAGTGAAACCCTTCTGATCCAGCGTCTTCTGTTTGACTTGCTGATTATTTTGACGGCCGGCTTTATCGCCGGCGTCGTGTGTAAACGCTTCGGTTTCCCGATGGTTGTCGGGCATTTGGTCATCGGCGCCTTGATCGGTCCCGGTGTCATCGGGATTCTTTCCCCGACGCCGTCGGTAGCCCCGTCCGCTGAAATCATCGCGACGGGCGAACCCGATATCAGTCGGACCGATTCCGTGGCGCTCGTTTCCCAGTCGCTCGTCTCCGAGACGTCGCACGGCACGGAGCGGCATGAAGAGGAGACGAACTCGCTTGAAACCGACGGGCTCGAAACGAATGTCCTCGAACACCCGGAACGCTTCGAACATGAGATACTGGAAGGGTTTGCACTGCTGGGGGCGAATCTCATGCTGTTTGCGATCGGCATCCATTTTTCCCCGTCGGAATTGGGTCGCATCTGGAAATTTTTCCTTTTCGGCGGTTTGATCCAAATGCTTGGCGTGATCGTACCGACATGGTTGATTTTCGCTTTTTTCATGGACGATTGGAAACTGGGCCTCATGATCGGTTCGGCGGTTTCGCTCAGTTCGACGGTGTTGGTGTTCAAATCGCTGGAGGATTTCGGGCAGTCGTCCTCTCCGCATGGAATTCGTGCCGTTGCGATCCTGCTTTTTCAGGATGTCGCCATCGTCCCATTGTTGGTC
The DNA here is from genome assembly GCA_003509805.1 of Planctomycetaceae bacterium. Classification (GTDB taxonomy): domain Bacteria; phylum Planctomycetota; class Planctomycetia; order Pirellulales; family Thermoguttaceae; genus UBA8133. The sequence continues at coordinate 5,748 of DOMV01000331.1, read as the reverse complement.
CTGTTCGGTCTGCTTTCGACACTTGACGCCGGCGGCATTCCAGGATCCGAAACGGGAGGAGCCGCTTTTTCCGGCGCCTTGGCGGCCATCCGGACATTGCTTATCAAATCGGCGATTTTCGTCGTCATCGTCCTTGTGATTCGCCATTCGTTTTGCCGCTGGGGAGTCCGTTTTCTTTTGACGCTCAAAAGCGTCGAATTACTCGTGCTCTTTACGATGTTACTGCTCATTGGCATCATTACGATTGCCTGTCGTCTGGAACTCCCGTCGGCACTCGGGGCGTTGGCATGCGGATTTGTTTTAAGTGAAACCCGTTTGACAAAACAAGTTACGGCAGTTACCATTCCGATGCGGGAAACGTTTGCGGCGATTTTTTTCGTTTCGCTCGGCGCCCTGTTCGATCCCCGCATCCTGCTCAGCATGCCGTTGGAAACGTTGGGGATGCTGCTTGTATGTATTTTCGGAAAAACACTTTCGGCAGCGGTCGCTTTCCGGGTGCTCGGGTTGAACTGGTTGCCTTCACTCGGCATGGGGCTCGGATTGTCTCAACTGGGCGAATTGTCGTTTGTTCTTTTGTCACAAGGTGTTACCAGTGGCATTATCGGTTCCGCCACCTATCAGCAGGTCTTGTTCGTCGCGCTGACGACGATTATTCTGACACCGATGTTTCTTCGCGTCGCCCTGACCTGGGCGGCTCCCCACCTGCTTTCGCCCGGCAAACATGAAACGGTTGCCCTGGCCTATCCTGACGATAGACAACAGAAGGCGGTTGTCATCGGCTTGGGGCCGGTGGGAGCGAGAATCGCATCCTTTTTGGAAATGTCCGGTTTCGATGTCTGCCTGTTGGATATGAATCCCGTGAATTTGCATCCGTATGCACAACAAGGGTTTCGGACGGTTTCGGGCGATGCGGCCGACCCCGGGATTCTGGCCCTGACCACGATCCGGGAGTGTTCCCTGGTCGTCATTACCGTTCCCAACGACCTGATCGCCCTTGACATTTTGCGGGAAGCCCGCGAGATTCGTCCCGACGCGATTTACATGGTTCGGTGTCGCTATTCGATTAACGTCACGACAATCGAATCGTGCGGCGGCAATCTGGTCGTTTGCGAGGAAACGGAGGCGGGCACGGCAATCATGGAATCGCTAAGCCGATTACTTAGTACGAGTTAGGTGAAATAGTCAACGATTTCGGCATGGGGTGTAATCCGTATACACGTGGTGATGGACTATGGACGTTCAATCGGTTGCCATTATCGGCGCGGGACTGATGGGAACCGCCATCGCGGCGGCTCACTTGAAACGCGGAATCCCGGTTTTATTGTATGACGCTTTCCCAAAAGCACTTGCGCAAGCGCCCGGGCGGATCGAAGAGGAGTTGGCGGCACAGCGGGTTCCGTTCGATTCGGCGTCGTTACAGATGACCGACCGCTTGGGCGATGTGGTGGAATGCCCGATCCTGATCGAAAGCATTCCGGAAAAAATTCGACTTAAGCATAAATTGTACAAACAGTTGAAAGATGGCACCGGTTTGGATTCCCCGGCGTCTTTTTTACTGTTTTCCAACACATCGACCATTTCCATCGGCGAACTGGCCGTTGCGGCGCCGGATCCCGCCCGGTTTTGCGGATTTCATTTTTTCCATCCGGTTCGCGAACGTTCGTTGCTGGAAATCATTCCGGGTAAGCAAACGGACCCCTCGACCGTCGATTTGGCCCGAGAGCATGCCCTGAAAATGGGAAAACAACCGGTCATCGTGGGAGACGGTCCCGGGTTTTTAGTCAACCGGCTACTGCATCCTTACCTGAATGAATCGCTCGCATTGCTTGCGGAGGGTGTGTCGATGGAACGCATCGAACGCGTCGCCACCGATTACGGCATGGCGCTGGGGCCTTTTCGGATCATGGATGAGATCGGTCTGGACGTCGTGCTGCATGGCGGTTGGGTGCTGACGAAGGCGTTCCCCGAGCAGTCGGCGGCTTCTCCGTTGCTCGTGGAAATGGTCGCCCGGGGGTTGCTCGGTCGCAAAACGGGGGCGGGATTCTTTCTCCACCATGCTCCCGGGCCCTGCGATTCTCCCGGGGACGGGAATGGCGATGGGATCGTAAACAACGCTTTGATAACGTCTTATGTTCTGAAAAACAGGGCAATACAGGACGGCGAAATACTCGACAGGCTGTTTTTGGGCATGTTTCTCGAAGCGCTCCGCTGCATTGAGGATTCCGTGATCCGTCGGGTCGAAGAGGCCGGTTTTGCCGCGATTCACGGCCTCGGTTTTCCGGCATCCCGGGGAGGATTGGAGCACCGGGTCAACGAACTCGGGTTCGTCGTCGCGCGGAACCGGCTCAAGGAACTCGAAAGCAAATACGGGCCACGATTCCGGACAAATGCGCTTTTTTTGAGCTTGTATCAGGACGGCGTTCTGGTATAATGAACAGCGTACCGGAATCGGAAAAACTTTGGCCCAACCAACTTTATGACTACGAAACTTGAAATCGTCTACATTGTTCCTTCGCGTTATGACGACGACGGGTACGTCCAGCGATGGATCAAGGGGGTCGTTCCGTCGAACTCGCTTTCCGTCGTTCGGGGATTGACGCTCGCCATGGCGGAGAAGGGTCCGTTTCCGGGTGTCGGGATCAACGTTTCCATCTACGACGACAATGTCCAGCGTGTGCCGGTTGAAAAGATCGCCAGGCTCGAAAGGGACGGCAAAACGAAAGTCGTTGTCGGGCTCGTCGGGGTTCAATCGAACCAGTTCCCCCGCGCGGTCGATATCGCCCTGAAGTTTCGCAGGCACGGAATCGCGGTCATGATCGGCGGTTTTCACGTGACCGGCGTGATCAACCTTTTCCCGACCTTGCCGGACGACATGCTGGCCGTCATGAAGGAAGGCATCGCACTCGTCTGCGGAGAAATCGAGACGCCCGGGGGCCTGGAAGAACTGTTCCGGGATGTGCTGGACGACAAGATGCAAACGGTTTATCGCTTTCCGGTGGGGCCGGATATCGAGGACATTCCGCTTCCGAGCGTCGAACCGGCGTATGTCGAACATTTCGGGGCCCGCTGGGCGACGATCGATTCGAGCCGCGGGTGTCCGTACGGCTGCACCTTTTGCACGGTAATCAATATCCAGGGTCGTAAAATGCGCTGCCGGAGCAGTCGGATCGTCCTCGACACGATCCGGAAAAACCACGAGAAAGGCGTCGGCAATTTCTTCTTTACCGACGATAATTTCGCGCGAAACAGGAATTGGGAAGAGATTCTCGACGGCATGATCGCGATGCGGGAAAACGAGGGCATCCAATGCGGCTTCATGATGCAGATCGACACCCAGGCGTATAAAATTCCGCGATTTCTGGACAAGGCGAAACGTGCCGGTTGCCGGAGCGTGTTCATCGGCATGGAGAGCGTGAATCCGGCGAGCATCGCGGCGGCCGGCAAGACGCAGAACCACGTCGATCAGTACCGCGACATGGTGCAGTGNNGGCATGGAAAGCGTGAACCCCGCCAGTATCGCCGCCGCCGGTAAAACGCAGAATCACGTCGAACAGTACCGGCCCATGGTCGCCCTTTGGCAGCAGGCGGGCATCATGGTCCACGTCGGCTACATCATCGGTTTTCCGACCGACACCTACGAATCGGTCAAGGCCGACGTTCATTTCCTGCGCGACCACGTCAACGTCGATCTCGTTTCCTTCTTCATGTTGACGCCGCTCCCGGGAAGCATGGACCATAAAAACATGCTCGAAGCGGGAATCGCGATCGATCCCGACTACAATAAATACGATTCTTTCCACGAAACGTCGGCACATCCGGGTATGCCCGACGGCCGCTGGATGGAAGCGACGCTGATGGCGTACAACGAGTTTTACACGAAGGACAATATCGTCAAGATTCTCAGGCGCGTGCGCCGCGAGCATTATTGGATGATTTTCTGGAACCTGATCTGGTATCGNNATGATGACGGGCTTTTTCCGGCAAAAAGACCGGTTCGACCGTCGCCCGGGCTTTCCGCGCGAGAATATTTTCAAATTCGCATGGCGCTGGCTCACGGATTTCGTCCTGGACAGTTCGACGTACATCCGTTTGTTCTTCGAATTCCAGGAAATTTGGTTCCTCACGCGAAATCCCGCCGTCGAGAAGGTCGCCGAAGCGCTGGCCGACGATAAAATCCTGGAATTGCTTCCCGAAACCGAACACGGGCAGGGCGAAGTCCGATCTCGATTGCCGTCGCAAGTTTCGCTTTCGCGACGCCGTTTGCTGGGTTTGCGGCACTGGGCGCCCCTGGCGAGCCTGAAACGCCAGTGGGAATCGATCCAGCAGCGATGGGCCGAATACAACTGGTCCGGTCAATGCGACAAGGCGATTTCCGAGATTCGTGAATTACTTCAATCGACCGCCTCGATGCTCAGGGAACGGGCACGGCGTTCGGCCCAGTGTAGGAACCCGAAAGAGAAACGGGAGGCGAGAAGGGAAGCGAAAAAACTCAACGAGGTCGTCAAGGAGATCGAAACCTATCTCCAGGCGATCGATCATGTACCGGCTGATCCCACGTTGCTTTATCGTTCGCAACTGTTTATCCGCGACCGTTTGATCGAGCGTTACGAAGCGCTTTCCTGTCGGTATGTGGGAATGCGTCGCAGCGTCAACGCTTGGCGTCTCGAAGCTTACCAGCGGCTCAATCGGGGCCGTTTGGTGTCCAGCGCCTTCTCGGTCACCCGAAAATCCTGGTTGGTGTTCGTCGACGCGTACCTTTCCCTTCGTTTTACGGTCGCCGCCTTGCGAAAGGAATTGTAGCTTCGCTGGAACACGTCCCCTTCGGGCGATACGCGGTCGCCCCGTTTTTTCGCGCGGACCATTATATGCAGACCACTATATACCGTAAACGGCCTGAAACTACGGCATGTTTTT
>DOMV01000331.1:0-792 GCA_003509805.1 Planctomycetaceae bacterium | reverse complement strand
GACCGAATGTCCGTTTTCATCGCCTTTCCAGTATAAACCCGCTTGGCATGAATCCCGATGTTTCCCAAACGTTTCCTTTTCAACTTCAGCTTTCCGTGCCGCCATGTGAAAGAACTTTGGAGAGGAGATCGTGCACCGTTGGATGAAACGTATCGCCTGCCGGTGATCGACGGTCTGGATGCGGATGAAAATGCATCGCATTCCGACCAGGTTGATCTACGGATCGCGTGGAACTCCAAGGGCCTGGCCTTTGTCGTGATCGTTTGCGGGAAAAAGCAGTCGCCGTGGTCGCGACAAACACAGCCGGAAGAAAGTGACGGGCTTCAGCTTTGCCTTGACACGCGGGATGTGCGAAACGTTCACCGTGCGACGCGTTTTTGTCATCGCCTGATTTTGCTTCCCGGCGGACCGGGAGCCCGGGAAGAGAAGGCGGCCGCGATTTGGGTGCCGATCCATCGTGCCAAAAACCATCCCAATCCGGTTTCGGTCGGTCGAATCACGGTTAAATCAAGTTTTTCCGCTGACGGATACCGATTGGATGCGATGATTCCCGCCGATGTTTTGACGGGATTCGAACCGGAGGAATATCCGCGTCTCGGGTTCCATTACGTACTTGCCGACCGGGAAATCGGTCCCCGTTTTCTCGCACTCGGACCCCCTTTTCCGCACGATCAGGATCCCTCCCTTTGGCCGACCCTGGAACTGATTCCGGGATAATCCTTCCCGGACGCTTCGGGGAATTTCAACGGTTTTCAGTTTATTGATCTTCAGAGGCGTTGTCGCACAATTAAA
>DOMV01000421.1 GCA_003509805.1 Planctomycetaceae bacterium | reverse complement strand
TCGATCGTCGCGAGCGTGTAGGCAATGACGTCATACTCGGACGTCGTTTCGTTCACAAACAGGCACGAAAGGGAGGGGTCCCACTTGTCGCACCAAAATCCGACGGCGAGCACTTGCCCCGTGAGGGCCGAAAGCGCCGCACGGCCTTTGAACTCGTCCCAGGCGTCGGCCCGACCGGTTTCGAGCAGGGCTTTCACGCCGGATTTCTTTTTTTCGAAATCCTCCCGCGCCGCTTGGACTTTCGCGGCGATCTTCTCGGGGTCTTTGGTGTTGCCGTGCTTGACCTCGGACGGGTCGAACTCCTTGGCGAGCAGGTTGTAGCCCTTGATCGCCGTTTCGTCGTAGGTGAAAAGCCGCTCCAGTTCCTCGTCGGGAACCGGGCCCGTTTCAATGTCGAAAACAAGGTAGGTCACGATATACTCCTTTCTTGGTTGGATTGACAAAGTTCCGGATGCCGCTTCCAGAACTCGATGAATTGATCTTCCAATTGCTCGATTTTCTTCTTGCCGAATTTCGGGACGACAATCCGCTCGAACGTAACCGCCGAGGCGACTTTCGAGAGGTCGCCGACCGTCTTGACCCCCGCGTTGTCAAAAGATTCGAGGTCGCAGTCCGAGAATTTGAAAAACGGACGGAACGGCCAGTTCTCCCAGTCCGAACCGCGATGAATCGGACAACTGTCGAGGGATGGTTTTTGAGAGTCGACCGCCGACTCGACGATGACCTGCCCTTCGTGCGTTCGGAAGGCGAGTGTGCCCGGCATCGCAAACACGACGTCGCGAAACGTGTCGAACCAGGCTCTTTCCGCGACGGTGTACGGCGGTGGCGGGAATGCGCGGAGGTACAGTTCCTCTTTGATTTCGGGAATGAGAAGCGCCGGACCGTATTTTCCATCAACCAAAACGCACACTTCGCGTGTCGGGCAGACGTAGTACGTTTTTCCCTCGAACTCGACGGCCTTCGCCCCGTCGCCCTCTTCCCGGTCCGTGAACCGATAGGACTCTTTCTCACCCCCCTTGGGCTTCGGGTTCCGCTTCGCCGGGTACTGTTTCCCATCCCGACCGGTGACCTTCGGGGGCTCCGCTTCCTCTTCCTCGTCGCCCTCGCTTTCCAAGTCTCCCCAATCGTCGTCGTCTTCCTCCTCGAAAATTTCCTCCGGTTGTGACGGTTCGTCGTGTTCTTCGTCATTTATTGGATCGAACGAAGTTTGCCCATCTTCCGGGATCACGTCCCAATCGTCGGGGATTTTAATCCCCTTCTTTACGCAGTTTGCCGAGTCAGGCAGGTTTTGTGATTCAGGTGTAACATTTGTTACACCTTCGCAGGTGTCTACTAGTAGACACCTGATTTTGGCAACATAAGAGTGATGGCATCCGACATGCTCCGCAATCGTTCGCAGACTCTTATGCGGGAACCTCTGGAGGGCGATTTCGATTGCTTTCCGCTTGTCATCTGGGGCAAGCCGCATCCCGTTGATCCGGTTGCCGCCCAGGGTCGCCCAGAGAGCATCCTCTTTCGTGCCTTCGTAAAGTACCCGGCAACGGAGCGTTTTCGAGCCGTTCCGGGACTCGGCCTCGCACCGGTGAAAGCCGTCGGTGAGATAATACGTCCCGTCCGTTTCATCTTGGATGACGTCGCCGGGCGGAAAAACATCGCCGCGCAGCATGGCGGCCGCATAGTCCTCGACCGTCTCCTCGCAAAGAGAACGGATACGCAGCGAACGGTCGAGATCGTCGAGGGGAATGTCGATCGTGGTCATTTTGGCGGTTCAGGAATTAGGGTTTTCGGTTGACGAGTCAAAAACGGCACATCAATTGTTCGCGGCGATTTTGTTTCTGTACGTTTCGATAATCATGTCGAGCAATTGGAGAACGCCGTCGTCGGCGTCCGGACAGCCTGTGCGTATCGTGGCCATGTAGACGTCGGCCATCGCGGACAAATAGCCGCAAACATGGGCCGATTCGATTTTGGATTTCCTCGTAGTAATAACGGAACCGGTCACGGTCTCGACAAGCCCGCGTTTCAAGGCGTCTCGCAAAAGAACATCGGCTCGATGGGTCGCGTCTTTTCGTCGTCTTGGCCCATTACTGGTCTCGTATTCAACGGTTCGCCGCTCTTGCTTGGAGGCGTCCCAGCCTTCGATGTCGCTGCGTCGCCAAAGGTTTTTCTTTCCGGGAGGATTGATCGGGAGCGGGAAGTTGATTTTTCCGTCCCGCGCCTCCGCGATCCACCGACGGATCGTCTTTTCGGACCGACCGAAATGTTCGGCGACTTTTCGTAACGATAAAAATTGCGATTCCCCGACGATCATGGCGGTTCTCCGATGGATGCTCCGATTGATGAAAAGCCCCTCCGTGGGCGGGCGATTCCAAGGGCTTGCGACTCTCAAAACCGCGTGGAAAAGGCTTCAAGATTTTTACGGCGTTCGAAAGCGGGATATGAATTTACAAATTCGTACAAATATAATGGTTTTTTCGCACAAATTCTCATCGAATTCCTCGCCTGTACTGTAGGGCTGCTTGGCGGGATTCTTGGCATCATTTCTTACTTTCGATAAAACGACATACCATCCATCCGGCAAGGCCATACCATGCCCGGGAGGCGGAAGAACGAAAGGAAGCCTCTGCTCGTGCTTTCGTCTTTTTGCATGATTGCGTATTTTCGTTTTTCGCTTTTTACGTCCAAAAAATAACCCCGCCCCCCTTGATCGGCCGTCACGCTGATCGAGAAGGTACGGGGTCGTGGTTTTTCGTATGGCTGCCTGCCGGCACAATCAGTGTGACGGAAGGTGGTTTAACAAATAGGCAAATAGCTGTCAATAGCTTATTTGCTTTTTTGGCAAACATTTTGATTATTCGTCTGGCAGTACCAAGCGTGCTTTTGACACCCCAAGCACTTCTGCGATTCTCGGTAAATCGATAATTTGCGGTTGACGGCGCGAGGATTCCCAATGGTACACGGTATGGACACTCACCCCCAGCGCCTCGGCAACCTCCTCGGCCGACAATTTCGCTTTCTCGCGGAGCGTCCGCAGCCGGACGGCGAACCGGCCGGAATAAGTCTTCGTGTCGGGTTCCTTGCGGGCAGGCGTCATG
>DOMV01000198.1:3563-8346 GCA_003509805.1 Planctomycetaceae bacterium | reverse complement strand
AAAAGCATCTGGGCAAAAAACTCGGCGACGTTCAGGTGGACAATTCCGAACAGTTCTGCTTGGCTTTGCTGGAGCAGAAGCAGGTTGCCACGGTCATGGGTTCCGCTTTCGGCTGCGAAGGTTACGTTCGTGCTTCGTTTGCAACCAGCATGGATGTTCTCAAGTCGGCCTTTGATCGACTGGAAGAATTTCTTGCGTCCTAACGAGTTGCGGAAAACTCGTCACTGATTCGCCTGCATTCACAGAATGCAGCTNNTCGTCTTGGCCGCCGCGCTGGTTTTCGGTCGTATCGTGGCCGTCAACAATGTGGACACCATCGCACTGCAACGGTCGCGCTTGAGCCAAATTCAGGCCCGGCTTGACGCCAAAGAAGCGGCGTTGCGGACGAAAAATGTGCCCGAAGAAAGCATGGCGGCGGAACTTGAAAAAACGAAACGGAATCTGCTGCGTGACGCCCTGTTTGAATCGCCCTTCCTCAGCGGCAATGACCGAAGCCGCTGGTGTACGATTCGAGTGCTTGTGGAACCGGACAAGCGGGTCACGGAAACCGTGGTCGCCGCCGATGGAACGGAACACACCAAAACCGTCTGGTACGCCATCGACAAAGTCCAAACGCTCAAAGGCTGGGACACGATTGATATGGCCAAACACGGTCTGCCGGGCGAACCGGAAGAGGGCCTGTTGGCGGACATGCTGGAAGACCCGAACCGGGGCTATCTCTATTCGACCAAACCGCCGCTCTTGCCGACGCTGATGGCTCTCCCCTATGCCGTGATGTATCATGCTTCCCGCGGGCGAATTTCCTTGGAGAATAATCCGTACTTCGTCGTTCGAACCACGCTCGTGCTGCTGCATCTCGTGCCGCTGGTGATCGGTTGGTGCCTTCTGGCCCGGCTGATTGAACGTTTCGGCGTCACCGACTGGGGCCGGATTTTCTGCGTGGCCTTCATCTGTTTCGGCACGTTTCTCTCGACATTTGCCGTGACGCTGAACAATCATCTTCCGGCCTTCGTTTGCACAAGTTTTGCGATCCATGCCGCGACACGGTTGTTCGATCCGGCCGGGAACGGGAAAACAGGCGACTCGAAACATCCGCGAACACACGCCTTCCTCCTCGGTTTTTTTTCTTCGATGCTCGTCATCTGCGAAATGCCCGGCGTTTTTTTTGCGGCCGCGATCGTCGGCCGCTTTTTGCTGCGATCCCCCAAACGATGCGCCCTTTATACGCTCCCGGTCTGCGTCCTGCTTGCCGGAGCTTTTTTCGGTGCGAATTACGCGGCCCATCGAACAATCATTCCGCCTTATGCCTTCAAAGGCGTCGATGAAAAATCCGGCGCCAACTGGTACATTTATACCTACGAGCGGGAAGGACGGACAAGGAACAGTTATTGGATGAATCCCGTCGGCCTGGATCGCGGAGAGCCTTCCCGGGCCGTCTACGCTTTCCAGACGACACTCGGACATCACGGAATTTTTTCCCTGACACCCGTCTGGTTTCTTGCCCTGTACGGCGGTATGATTGGCTTGTTGCATTTCAAATCGGCGCCGCGCTTGTTCGAATTCGCCGTTTTTATTCTCGTTCTTTCCGTTTTCATATACCTGTTTTATTTGTTCCGCGGTCAAACGGAACGCAATTACGGCGGCATTACGAGCGGATTGCGCTGGACGTTTTGGCTGATCCCCCTTTGGATTCTCCTCGTTCAACGCGCCGCCGACCGCCTTGCCGGTTCACGTTTCGGTCGCGGAGCGGCTTGTGTTTTGCTCGTTTTATCGTGCCTTTCCGTCGCCTATCCGGTCTGGAATCCCTGGATTCTGCCGTGGCTGTATCACATCCTTTGATTTTTGCACCCCAAAAGGCATGGCAATCCTCCCGCGAATGATCGCCCGCCGACCGAGCGATCCGTGTAACGACTTGCATTAACAAGAGTTGTGGAGATCGATTGCGGAAAAGTGAGTGCGGCAGGCAGACGGGACCAAAACAACCAATTTCATCGCGTTTTCGGTATACATTGCATTCCCTACATCGCCCGACTCCGGTTTATCGTGTGTCGTTCGGCGTTGCCCATTCGAAAAAACGACTGACTTGTACCCGTGGTTTCCGAATCCTTGAGCCAATTGATGATACATGATCCGGACGTGCGGTTGATGATCGCCGTCCAGAATGACGATGCGACCGCCTTCGAGGAGTTGGTGCTGCGTTACCAAGGCCGGCTCGTTTCGATCCTGCGGCACTTGGTTTCCGATCCGGACCAGGCCGAGGATCTGGCCCAGGAAGTGTTTCTCCGTGTTTACCGTGCCCGGAAGAATTACCAGCCCGGTTCGAAGTTTTCTTCGTGGCTTTTCACGATCGCGAACAACGTCGCCCTCAATTCGCTCCGAACGAAACGGCGACGGCCGGAATCGCAATTCGCGCTCGTTCGGGGCGATCCCGCCCAGAGCGGCGAGAACCGGACGATGGGCGACATGATCCAGGCAACCAGCGGCACGATCCCGGCCAGGGCGCTGGACAATCTGGAAATGAAACAGATGGTCCGCCTGGCCGTGGAATCGCTCGGGGAACGCCAGCGGATGGCCGTTCTCCTCCACAAGTTCGAAGGGATGAGTTATGCGGAAATCGCCGAAATCATGGAAATGACGCCGCAAGGGGTCAAATCGCTCCTGTGCCGTGCCCGTATGAGCCTGCGCGATCTGCTCCAGCCGTATATCGAACAAGGAACCGTGCCGTCCAAGTGAGTTGACAACGGCGTTAAGAACGGCGTTAATAGCGGCGTCGACACGGGCGTTGACAATCGTCGCGCCGGCGGCGATAATCGGGGTCGGCGATAATCATGGCTTCGGGTCGGTCCCGCGGTCGCTTTTTTTCTTCCATCAACACCCGCCTTACTATCGATTGATTCATGTCTTTACTTGTCGTCGGTTCCGTCGCGTTGGATAGTATCGAAACCCCGAGCGCCGCGCGCGAAAACATATTAGGAGGCAGTGCGGTTTTCGGGTCATTTGCCGCAAGTTTTTTCGCTCCCGTCCAACTGGTCGGCGTCGTCGGCGAAGATTGGCCCGTCGAGCATACCCGGTTGCTGGAACGTCGCGGGATCGACATGAGCGGTCTGGAGGTGTCGAAAGGAGGCAAAACCTTTCGTTGGTCCGGAAAATACATGCGCAACATGAATGATCGCGAAACGCTCGAAACCCAGTTGAACGTGCTCGGCGATTTTCAACCGAAGCTGCCCGAAACCTTCCGTCGCGCCCAGTTCGTGCTGCTCGGCAACGGTTCCACGGTGACGCAACACATGGTGATCGACCAGCTTGCCGGGGCCGATCTGGTCGTCGCGGATACGATGAACCTCTGGATCAACATCGAACGGGAGTCCCTGGATCGGCTCCTGAAACGAATCGACGGGCTCGTACTCAACGACGAAGAGGCGAAGATGCTGACCGACGAATTGAACGTCGTCACGGCCGGCCGTCGGATACTCGACATGGGTCCCAAATTCGTCGTCATCAAAAAAGGCGAGCACGGGGCCATGTTCCTGAGCGGATACGACGCCTTCCTGTTCCCGGCGTATCCGACGGAGGGCGTCGTCGATCCGACCGGGGCGGGGGATTGCTTCGCGGGCGGGATGATGGGGTACTTGGCTTCGGTCGGCCGGATCGAACCGGAGACGATTAAAACGGCGATCGCCTACGGTACGCTTGTCGCCAGTTTTTGCGTCGAGGGGTTCAGCCTCGACCGCCTTTCCGCGATTACCAAAGCCGATCTCGATCGCCGCCTGGGAGAATTGAGACAGATGGCGTCGTTTTGACAGTGCCGTTTTGACAGTGTTTTTAGACCATGTCGTTTTGACAGTGCCGTTTGGAAAGGTGCAGCCCGGCCGGTCGTGTCGGCACGGATCGGTGGTGCAATCCGGTAATCCAATCAAGTCAATCCAATCAATACCAGCAAATCAAATCGATACCGTACAATCAATATCGCGCACATGTCCATACAAGAATATCTACAGTCGCTTTTCGGCCTTGACGGCCAGGTCGCGGTCGTTGTCGGCGGGGCCGGGGCGCTCGGCAAAGCGCTCGGAACGGGAATCGGCAAAGCGGGAGCCCGAATCGTCGTCGCCGATCCCGTCGAAGAGCAATGCAAGCTCGCCTGTCAATCGTTCCAGGAGCAGGGAATTGACGCGAGTTACGTCGTCACCGATGTTACGAACCGCGATTCGCTCGTCCATTTGCGGACCGAGGCGTTGAAATTCACGGGCAAGGTCGACATGCTCGTCAATTGTGCCGGGATCAACGTCGGCACGCCGTTTTTGGAAGTCGATGCGTCGCAATGGGACAAGATTTTCGCGGTCAATCTCAAAGGCACCATGCTCGCGTGCCAGGTATTCATCGAATCGATGCTGGAGACAGGCGGCGGCTCGATCCTCAATATCGGAAGCGTCAATTCCGACAAACCGCTTTCGCGCGTGTTCGCTTACGCGGCCTCGAAGGCCGGTGTCGTCAACCTCACGCAAAATATCGCCCAAGAATTCGCGACGCGAAACATCCGGGTGAACGCGATTTGCCCCGGTTTTTTCCCCGCGGAACAAAACAGGAAACTGCTCGATGCCGAGCGGGTCGATTCGATCATGCGAGGTACGCCGATGGCGCGTTACGGTTCGCCCGACGAGCTTGTCGGCGCCGCGTTGTTGCTCCTCTCCCAAAAGGCCGGCAGCTACATGACGGGTTCCGTCGTCTACGTCGACGGCGGATTCACCTGTTCCTGGTTTTGAGAATATACTGGAAACGCGATGAA
>DOMV01000198.1:0-3488 GCA_003509805.1 Planctomycetaceae bacterium | reverse complement strand
TTCAGGCCGTTTACAGTATATCGCATCTTTTTCATGATGGACGCTCTCAACACAGCCGTTCCCGAATGGGATTATCCGACCTACAGGGCCGGTGAGGAAGTCGCGCTTTTCACGACCTGTTTCGTCGATCAGTTTTACCCCTCGGTAGCCCGCGCCGTCGTTCAACTGCTGGAAGAATCCGGCATTCCGGTTGTTTTTCCGGAAGAACAAACCTGTTGCGGCCAACCGGCGCTCAACAGCGGTTATGAGGGCGACGCTCTGCGGGTCATGGAGCAGTTCGCACAGGTTTTCGCGCCCTATAAGTGGATTATTACGCCCTCCAGTTCCTGCGCGGCCATGTGCCGTGTTTTTTTTGAAAACGCGGCTCCCGACTCTTTTATGGCCAAAATCGGAAAAAACGTCTATGAGTTTTCCGAATTTTTCGTCAATATTTTAGGACTCGACGATGTCGGGGCGGTGTTTCCCCGGAAAGTTGCAATGCATATCGGTTGTCACGGCCGGCGTGAACTCGGTGTCGTCGAAGCCCCGATGAGATTGCTCCGTGGAATCCGCGGCCTCGAATACCGGGAAATCCCGAATATGGACGAATGTTGCGGTTTCGGGGGTACATTCAGCGTTAAAATGGCCGGTACGTCATTGGCGATGGGACGGAAAAAAGTGGAGAACATCCTCAAAACCGGAGCCGACGTCGTCGCCACCATCGATATGAGTTGTGCGATGCATTTCGGCGGAATCATGCGGCTGGACCCCCGGATCGAACCGGTTCCGATCATGCATCTTGCCGAATTGCTCGTACAACGTTGAAAACGGTATCGGTCCGGCGCGGTCTGCAACGAAGTCGTCCGAAAAAACAAGCGGACCGGCCGGGTTCCTTTTTCGGGCAGGTCTTGGTGAGGAAATCCTGAATCGATTTACGGAGGAAGATGCGATGCGAACTGTTCAAACGGCTTTCCTGGCGTTCCTTGTCTTTCCGTTTTTGTCCTTAACCGCTTTGGCGCAAGGACTTCTAGTCAATGAATCGGCGAATCCCGCCCGGCTTCCGAGAGTATCGGGAATCATCGCCCCCATTCCGCCGCGGCCGGTTCCCCGTCCGCAACCGCCGAGACTGACTTATGCGATTACGGACTTATCCGTCGATGCGACGCTCAAGGACCAGATCGCCCAGGTGAATGTTTCACAAACGTTTAAGAATACCGGTTCGACTTCGATGGAAGTGTCTTTCGTCTTTCCTTTGCCGTATGACGGAGCGGTCGAGAGCCTTACCCTCATGATTGACGGTAAGGAATATCCCGCGAAGCTCCAGACGGCCGCCGAGGCGAGGAAAACGTACGAGGAAATCGTGCGGCGAAATCAGGACCCCGCGTTACTCGAATGGATCGGTTCCGGCATGTTTAAGACGAGTGTTTTCCCGGTCCCTGTGGGGGCGAGCCGGACGATTACGCTGCGTTATGCCCAGTTGCTCCGCGTCGACGGCGGGGTCACCGATTTTCTTTTTCCGCTCGGCACGGCCAAATATACAGCCGGACCTGTCGGAAAAATCGGGATTCGCGCCGAGATCGAATCGACGGATGAGATCAAAAACGTCTACAGTCCGACCAGCGACGTGAAGATCGAACGCCCGGGACCGCATCGTGCATCGGTGTCGATGGAGATGCGGCATGTGGTCCCGAACGACGACTTTCGTCTTTTGTTCGATTCGGGAAAAGGGGAAGTGGGTACGAAACTGCTCAGCTACCGGAAAGACGATTCCGACGACGGCTATTTCATGCTGCTCGCTTCGCCGAAAATCGCTTCGCCCTCTCCGGACGAGAAGCCGCTCTCGAAGACGGTCCTGTTCGTCATCGACCGTTCGGGCAGCATGGCGGGAAAAAAGATCGTCCAGGCCCGGGACGCCTTGAAATTCGTTTTGGGTAATTTGAACGACGGCGACATGTTCAACATCATTCCCTACGATGGTTCGGTAACGACGTTCAAACCGGAAATTCAGCCGGTCGATTCCCGAACCCGCGCCGAGGCTATCGCCTACGCCGATACGATCCGGGATTCGGGGAGTACGAATATCGACGAGGCGCTCCATGTTTCCCTGGGAATGCTCAAGGAAAAAACCGGACCGGCCTATGTCCTTTTCCTGACCGACGGTTGCCCGACGGTCGGCGAACTGAATGAAATGAAATTGGCGGAAAACGCACGTCAATGCAACACTTACGGAGCCCGCATTTTCACGTTCGGGGTCGGCCACGACGTCAACAGCAGGCTGCTCGATCGATTGGCCCGTGATTCAAAAGGCCAATCGATGTTCGTTTCTCCGCAGGAGAATATTGAAGCGAACGTGAGCATCCTGTATAATCGCATCAGCACTCCGGTTTTCACGGATGCCGTATTCGATATCGTGATCGACGGGTCCCCGCACGGAACGAATCGTGTTTACCCGAACGGCCGGTTCGATTTGTTTTCCGGCGAACAATTGGTCGTCGTCGGTCGATACTCCCGGAGCGGCACGACCGACATCGTTTTACGGGGAAAACGCGGCGATGCGGATTTACGTTTCCATTTCGACGGCGACTTGATCGGGAAAAGCAACGATTCGAACAATGCGTTCATCGAACGGCTTTGGGCCATGCGACGAATCGGCGAAATCATCGACGAACTTGATTTGAAAGGGGAAAACGAGGAATTGGTACAGGAATTACTCGCCCTTTCAACCAAGCACGGCGTGTTGACGCCGTACACGTCCTTCCTTGCGGAGGAGAGCACCTCGATCACCGATGTTTCCGCCAACGCGGCCAGAACTTCCGGCAACACGCAGATGCTTCGCGCGACGGACGGCGTTTCGGGATTTCGCCAACGTGCCGCCAAGTCCCGTATGCAATTCGCGCAGAATACGGCTGCGCCGGCGGAGCTTGCCCTTGACGCGGAGTTTGCCCTTGACGCTTCTCAAGCGGGATTCGGCGGCGGTGCGCCGACACAAGCGAAACCTTCCCGTCCTGCTCGGGAGACGGTTCGAACGGTACACAATCGGGCCTTTTTCCAAAAAAGCGGCAACTGGGTCGATGCGACGCTTACCGACGAACAAATGAAGCCGGAAAACGTGCGGAACGTCACGCGATTCAGCGAGGAGTATTTCAGGCTGATCGACACGAACGGCATCGAGTTTGCCCGGTATCTCGTTTTCGACGAACCGGTGCTCGTGCGTTTCAATAATCAGACGTATCAAATCGAATAAGCATTCGATCGCCCCTGTCGTTTTTTTGAATGTCAATCATTATGCTTCCCGATCATGTCGTCATATCGCGTAATNNCGAAAGGATACGCAACCCCGGGCCGAGATGCTGTGTAAACGCCTGCGTGAGCTCGGATTGAATGCGGAGATAACGACCGATCTCGATCACGCCGAGAAGACGGCGAAAAGCCTCCACGCGGACGGTCGCTTGCGGGCGTTGGTCGGGATCGGCGGGGACGGGACGGCGGCCGAGTTACTCAACCGAACC
>DOMV01000034.1:15893-25830 GCA_003509805.1 Planctomycetaceae bacterium | reverse complement strand
TATAAACGGGGGTTGGGGCGAGTGAGTGCGGCAGGCGGACTTGACCGAATGTTCGTTTTTCATCGCGTTTCCAGTCTACGGTTACCGTACCAGGGGATTCGCCCGGGTCGTGTGCCGAACGCCATGATTGAGCGAAGGGGGAATCGCGATCCCTTGGCGGTCACGATTGGCGGTCACGATACGGGAATTCCGGTTTCATTATACCGAAAAAACACGAGTGGGACTTGTTTTCAACGATGAACGCAGTATACTGAAGGCCATTGAAATTCCCGAAGCCGACATTTTGTGTAACCTGCCCGTCGGAAACGACGCTGCCCACCGGGCAGGAGCATGATTCAACGTCGATTCATGGGCGACCGCCGTGTACTCGCGGCCGGGAGCCAACCGCCCGTGCGGCGAGCACCCGGCTTCGGTGTAAAATGGTCGAAGTTCGTTTTCCCGTAACCATCTCGTTAAGGAGGAGTTTTTTCCATGGCCAAATCCGAAAAGAAAGCCGCCGCCCAGAAGCCGCTCTCGAAATCCGAAATCATTGCCAACATCGTCGCCGTGACGGAGTTGCCCAAGAAGGATGTAGCCGCCGTGTTCGACGCGCTGACCGAGGAAATCAAGAAGAGTTTCGACAAAAAGGGCGCTAAAGCGTTCGTGTTGCCGGGCCTGATCAAGATCGATCTCAAGCAGGTCAAGGCGCAACCCGCGAAAAAGGGTGTCAAGAATCCGCTGACGGGCGAGTTGTACGACCGTCCGGCCAAGCCCGCCCACAAGAAGATTCGCGTCCGGGCGCTCAAAGCTCTCAAGGAACTGGGCTGAAAAGGAACGGGGCTGAGAAAGAACCGAGCTGAATTTTTCGGCTTGAATCCGTCGGTTCGAATCCGCTTTGGCATTCCGGCGGCGGGGTTTTACACCGCCGCTTTCGCCGTCGAGTCAATTCCCGGCCGAAAAATATCCTGAACCGCTCGCCGAACTTGCCCGGATCGAATGCGGCACGCTCGCGGTCTGTTAAGGTGGAAAAGCCAATATGAAAACGCGGTGAGCGTGGTCATCATTACCGGTGCGACGCGGTGCTTGCCCGCCTTGACCGGCATTTCCTTCGTGAAGGACTCTCCTTACATAACGAATGAGATGGGAACGAAATGGAAGTATATTGGGAACGCGATGGAAACGGACATTTGGTCAAGTCTGCCTGCCGCACTCACACGCCCTCAACTTTTGTTAATGTAAGTATTTGCGTGAATCATTCGAGCGGCAGGCGATTGTTCGCGGGAACAGTTTCAGGCCGTTTGCAGTATAGCTGTCCGTTCGGCGTCTGAATCGGCATTCGAGCCGGTGCTTCCAAGTTCTCGTGGTGGGCGTCGGAAACACGGAGCAGCACATTGACATTGCGTTTTCCTTCAAGGATTTGCGTCGTCTCCGTTCCCTGCATCGCCGTTTCGGTCATCGCGTTGACATCTTCCGGGATCAGGCCGTCAATCGCCAATTCGTCCCGTTTGAGTTGGAACCGGTCCGATGGATCGCACCAAGATCGCATCGGTGACCTGATCGGTCAGAAAACCGCCCGTCACGTCCTCTCCGGGTCGGACGGCGTCGGGGAAAAAGTTTCAGTCATCATTCTCTTGGATTACGTTCTTGGATTTCCTGGTTGGAGCGGAAAACGGGGCCAACTCCGGTATGTAGAGGATTTGCGAGACCGGCGGTGTCCGTTGTATCCTTTGTGATGAGAATCTCAATAATCGCGAAACCAAGAATCGTAGCGACAAGGCCGGATATGCCGGACCGGTTTCATTGCATGTAATGGATAAGACGGGATGATTGGCGGCTTTGCGGAGATTTTGTCGATATTTCTTGGTCAGATGGCATCCTTTCGGATGATTTGATATGATGGGGCCGGGTGTTACACGGAAGCCGGACTCGTTTTCCACTCGAATCGCCTGTATAGCAACGACCGCTCATGAAAAGGGTTGTCGGGAAAGGGTTGTCATCATGAATACCTTCAGGATTGAGCACTGCGCCGATGCGATCCCGATTAATCGCTGTTTTCTGATCGTTCTCTGTTGCCTGGTCATGCCCATCCATGCCCAGGAACCGGTACAGGAATCCGTCCGGCCACCCGCCGTGCCCGCTGTCGAACAGACTCCGCCTGCCCAGGCTCCTCCCGAGGTTACGGCGGAACACATTCTCGTGCCGACACTTCCGGAAACAGCCACACCAACTTCTCCGGCCGATCAACCTGCCGCACCGGCTGTCGAAGAGCACGCCCCGGTTCCCGTCGACGAATCAGTTCCGCCGACACCCACCGAGGAAAAAACGCCGCTGAAATGGGAGAAGTTCGATCCCACGAAAAGTTACACGTCCCTGATTTACCCGGGAATCGCCGCAAAACTGGGATTGACCGACATGCAACGCGCCGAGGTTCAGCGTTTGCTTGCCGAACGTGCCCGGAAGCTGGCTGCCGCTCGGGAAGAATCGTGGGAGCCGATCATTCTCGAAAGCGAAACGAAACTTGCCGAAGTGTTAAATCCCGAACAGCAGAAACTTTGGCCGAAAGTATTCGAAGAAAAGAAGATGCGGTTTATTTTTCAGGGGCAGAAATGGGCCGACGTTCTCGAACTGTTTGCCCGGCAGGCCGGATTGCAACTAATCATGGATGCGCCGCCCCCGGGAACGTTCACGTATTCCGATTCGCGCGAATACACGCCCGGCGAAGCGATCGATAAACTCAACGGCGTCCTTCAGACGAACGGGTATGCGTTGTTGCGAAATGATCGCATGTTGATGCTGTTCAACCTGAAAAAAGGCCGGATTCCCGCCCAGTTTCTTCCTAAAATCAAGCCGGAAGAGCTTTCGGAACGCGGGGAATTCGAATACGTCAGCGTCGTTTTTCCGCTTGGCCGTCGCAATCGGTCGCTGGTTCTCCAGACCATCGAGCCGTTCAAGGGACCGTATTGCCATATCATTCCGCTGACCGGGAATTCACTGTTGGTTACCGATACGGCAAGCGTTTTGCGGATCATCGAGAAAGTGATCGAGGGTGTTCACGAAGCGCCTGCGCCGCCCGCACCGCCTGCGCCGCCGTCCTGGCAGGTTTACGCTTTCAATAAAATCGACGCCGCCGAAGCCGACGGCATTCTCAAAACGTTTTTCCCGGAAGCCAAGTCCCTTCGTATCGGGACCATGCCGCACCTGTATCTTTACGCGAGGGCGGCCGAGCATGAAGGAATCAAGTCGCTCGTCGATCTCCTTGAAAGCCTCGAAGGAACCGAACTCAAACGGGAAATCGCGACGTACCCGATCGACACGTTACTCCCGATGTCGCCCCGGCAACTTTGGCAACTTTCACGGACCGGTCGTATCCGCCCGGGTTCGGCCGCCGCGGCGCCGGGAATCGGTCCATCGGGACTCAGCCCATCGGGAATCAATCCGCTGGACGAAGCCGGTTCCGTGCCGAAAGAACTCGCGAACCTGATCCGGCTGAGCACGCCCGGCGTGTTCGTTTCGGAAACCCCGATCAACGGCAAGCTCGTCGTGTTGGCAACGGCCGGGGACCATGTCAAAATCAAGGCCCTGATCGATTCGCTCAAAGACGCTTCGGCAAACCTGGCCGAAGAAGAACAACCGGTCGTCAAACTGTATCGTTTTACCGACGCAAACAAGAAGATGGATGCCGAAACGGTCGAAATGATCCGTTCCGCCGTTTCCGATGTCAAAACCGTGTTCGACGAAACCGAAGGCCGGCTGTTGGTCGTCGCGACACCGCCCGAACACAAGCTGATTGCCGAAGCCGTCGCCCAAATCGATGCGGCGGTCGTGCCGGTCGAAGGCCGTTCCCTTGTCGTTTACCGCCTTGCCGGTCCGGCACTTACCCGGCTGCGACTGGCCGTCTCGGCGATGAAGTCGGCGGAACTCAAGGGTGTTCTCGAACTGAATGAAGCCGGGACGAACGGCATCTCGATTCTCGCAACGCCCAAGCAACATGAAAGCATCCGAAAGCTGGTCGGGGAAATCACCGGGCTCGCCCCCGGCACGGAGGAAACCTCCGTTCCCGAATCGATCATCGCGGTTTTCCCGATGGAACAAGGCAGTGCGGCGACGGTCTACCAACTCCTTCGAGGGGTGTTCCCGACGTTGGAATTGACCATCGATTACGCCCGGAACGCCTTGGTCGCCTACGGCCCGGCCGATACGGTTGACGTGCTGCGGCAGGTGCTCGGCGATCTCGACAAAGGTGTCGCCCGGGAAGTCCGGTTGATTCCGCTCAAGCGTCTCCCGACACCCGCGGTCGTCAATTCCTTTCCCCGGATCGCACCGGCCGCCACCGTCGTCGTCGATCCCGAAAACCGGCAGGCGATCGTTCACGGGACGGCGTCGGAAATCGAAACGATCCGTGCCATGATCGACGTGAACGCGCCCGACAAGTCGGAGATGCTTGTTTTCGCCCCCGAACATGTCGATGCGGCGACCGCGACGACGTTGATCGCCGATCTTTATCCCGATGCGAAAATCACGCCGGACAGCGGGAACGACCGGCTCCTGATCCGGGTTGCCGTCGAAGACAAGGAGGCGGTCGAACTGTTGCTCCAGCAGCTTGACACGCCCGATCCCGGTCGGCCGAAACGTTCGTTCAAAGCCTTCCCGATGGATGTCGGCGCCGCCAATGCGCAAACGTTCGTCCAGGATATTCAAAAACTCGTTCCCCGGGCGAAACTGACTTACGACGCGACCGGCGCGCAGCTCATCGTCTGGGGAACCGGGGAAGAGCAAAAGATCGTCGGCGAGGCGGTCGCGAACCTTCGAACGGAGGGGGGAGCCGCGAAACGCCTCCTCCGGTTGCCGCTCCACCGCGCCGAACCGTACATGGTAATCCTGACGATTTACCGATTCCATCCCTATCCGGCCGCCCAGGTAAGTTACGACGTCGCCAATCGGGCGATCATCGTCGAGGCGAGACCCGGCGTCCTCAAGCAGATCACCGCCTTGAAGGAGATACTCGACCCCGCGGATCCGGGCCCGAACGATCCCGTCGTGCGGTTTTACGCGCTGCATTCGGAACCGACGCCCGTCTTGACGGATGCGCTTGCCCGACTGGTTCCCGCCGCGCGTATCGTGCCCGATCCGAACGCCAGGCAACTCATGGTCCTCGCGACGCCGACGGAGCAGGAGCGAATTGCTTCCAATCTGAAAAACATCGTCGAATCCTTCACTGCGCCGGAAGAGAACATGCTGTTTCTTTACACGGTGAACGAAGCGGACCGCAAACGGATCGACCTGTTCGTCCAGGCCGCCGCCGCGGATCTCAAGAGCCTCGCGATTCTGCAAGACGAAACGCCGGGCCGACTGTCCGTCTGGGCGAAACCATCGGAACATAAACTGTTGGCCGCCGTTCTCCAACAGTTCGAAGCCGGCCGGGAAGGGGAGCCGGCACGGTCGCTCAAAGCATTTTCGCTGGTGTTGAGCCATTCCCGGCTTGCCGAGGAAACGCTCGCGATCGCCGTTCCCGAAGCGGTCCTCATCGCCGATACGGAAGGTTCCCGGCTCCTTGTCTGGGGAACGGACGAAATCCTCGAAAAGGTCGACACGATCATCGCCCGATTGGAAACTCCGGATGAAACCAAACGCTTCACGCTCGGCGTTTATTCTTTCGGGGACGCCGATCCCGTCATGGTCGAATCGACGCTCCGCAACATCGTTCCCGAGGCTGAATCGACCTCGCCGGACGACCTGGTGAACCGCCTCGGCTACCAGTACCGGATCGAACGGCTTTACGGTTACAATCCCCGCCGGGCGCTTCGGGCGGCACGACGGACGGCGTCCGGGAACTCGGGTATTTTCCGGGTCGATTCCGAGCAACGGAAAGTCTTCGTCTTCCTGGCCGCCGAGGAGCATGCCATCATCGGCGACGCCATGAAATCGCTCGCCGAATCGTTCACGCAAGCGGAACCGAAAAAGGTCCGCCGTTTTTCCCTGAAACGAAGCGAGCCGACCACCGTCGTCGCGAGCGTCCGGCGTGTTTTCCCCTCGACGATGGCGACCCTTGAAGCGGCGAGCGGCGATTTGATCGTCGAAGGTTATGGCAACACGCTCGACCAGGTCGGCGAACTGATCGCGTCGCTGGACCCCGCCGAGCCGGGTGAAAACGATCCGGTCGTCCGGTTTTACGCCCTCGATACCGAACCGACGCCGGTATTGCTCGCTTCGTTCCGGCAACTGGCGCCGACCGCCCGGATTTACCCGGATATGCCCGCGAAGCAGATCATGGTGATCGCGAAGCCGTTCGAGCAGGAGGAACTCGCTAAGAATGTCAAATCGATCCTCGCGAGTTATACCGCTCCGGAAGAACCGGTCCTGGTCGTTTATACGGCGACCCCTTCGCAAAAAACGTGGGCGACCACCTTCCTGAAAACCGCGAAAACCCAATTGCCGACTCTTTCGATCGTCCCGGAACCGGATCGGTCGGACCGCTTGAGCGTCTGGGGAACGCCGACCGACCACCGGCTTTTCAGTACCGCGCTCGACCGGCTCCGGACGGGTGATGCGACGCAACCGCCGGTGCTCCGCGTTTTCGAGCTGGAAACGGAAACCTTGGACGCGGCACGAACGGTTCTCACTTCCACGCGTCCCGACGTCCGTCTTTTCGCCGACCCGCAGGGTGGACGCCTGATCCTCTGGGGAACGGTCGCGGAAATGAAGGACGCTGAAAACGCGGTCGCGGAGCTTCAAGCGAAAATCAAGGCGCGCGGCGTCGAGCGGTTCACGCTTCGCCGGGCCGAACCGTACTCGGTTCTTTCCGTCGTTTACCGGATGTATCCCGGCGTCAACCCGACGTTCGATTACCGGACGAAATCGATCCTCATCGACGGTCGGGACGAGGAACGGAAAAAAGTCGCCGAGCTGATCGCACTGCTCGATCCGGCGGAACCGGGACCGAACGACCCGACGGTCCGTTTCTACAAGCTCGAATCACGTCCTTCGCCGATGCTCGTTTCGTCGTTGCGACAACTGGCTCCGACCGCGACGGTCAGTCCGGATCCCGAGGGGAGGCAACTGATGGTGATCGCCCGGCCGGACGAGCAGGAACGATTTGCGAAATCGCTCCGGGAAATCGTCGCAACCTACACCGCGCTCGAAGAACCGGTGCTCGCGATCTACCCGGCGGATGATCTTGAAAAAAGCCGGGTCGAAGCGTTCGTGGCGACGGCAAAAGCGGAATTGAAAACACTTGCGATCATTCCCGATCAAAAGTCGGGCCAGCTTTCCGTCTGGGCGACGCCGACCGAGCATCAATTGCTGACGAGCGTGTTGAAGCAAATTCAAACAAGCAAGGGATCGGACACCGCCATGGAATTGCGTTCCTTCCCGATCGCCGCCGAGAGCCTTGAGACCGTGATGCGGGTGCTTGCCGCCGCGCATCCGGAAGCCGGGCTTTTCCCCGACGCCGCCGGATGCCGGCTGCTTGTCCGGGGAACACCCGAAGTGTTGCGGAGAGTCGCTGAAACCTTGAAAATCCAGGGAAACATCGACGACCGGAAGATGCTGGCCTACCCGACGCTCGGGATCAAGGCGCACGCGTTGCGAGAGGTCATTCTGAACATTTACCCGGGCCTGAAAATCACGCCCGAAGAACGCAGCCGGCGCATTTTGGTCTGGGCGACGCCTCCGGAACATGTGAAAATCGCCGAGATCGTCGAACAAGCGAACAAGGAACCCGGCGATCCGGGCGCAACCGGCAAGGGAACGCAAAACGTGGAACTGCTCGAAAAGTTTGTTGCGTACGGCGCCCCGAACATGGAGCCGACGGCGCTTGCCGACATCATCGACGCCCTGGTTCCCGATGTCCTGACCTACGCCGACGCCGCATCCGAAAAAATGATCGTTCTCGCCCGGACCCGGGAACACGAACAAATCCGGGACCTGGTCGGGCAGCTTGGAAAACGGGACGAGGAAAACGCGCCGGTGCTCCATGTTTATCCGTACGGTAATGCCGATCCGGTCATGCTTGAAGGTTTGCTGCGCAGCATCGTCCCGAACGCCGAATCGATGTCGCCCGACACGATCGTTTATCAGCTCGGATACCGGTTTTACCTCCAGCGGATGCCGCGGTATCGACAGTATGATCAGCGGCCCGGATCGGGTTCGGCCAAAACAGTCGGTTATTTCAAAGTCGATCCGAAAAACCGGACGGTGTTCGCGTTCGTGCTCAAGGAAGACCAGAAGGCGGTGGCCGATGCCGTGCAAAAACTGATCGCGGTCGGCGAAGAGGAAGGCATGAAGCCGGTTCTGCGGCGCTATTCGCTCGACGAGACGAACTTTTACGAAATTGAAAGCGTCCTCCGGCAGATCGCGCCCTCGGCGGTCCTGACGGCAATCTACACGTATAACGCCTCGGGGGCCGATACGCGGCGCGGAGCTTACGACAATTACAGGGAATTCCTCGCGTACGCCCGGGAGGCCGACCAGGAGCGGATCGGGGCGACCGTCCAGGAAATCAACGCCGGAAACAGTGCCGCGGGCCAGAAATCGATCGGCGTCATTACGATCCCGGCCGAATCGCGATACGACCGGGCGAAAGTGTTGACGACGATCAACAACCTGTTTCCCGATGTCAATCCGACCGAAGGGGCGGCATCGAACCAGATACTGATTTGGGCGCCCGCCTCGAAAAAGGAGCGTGTCCAGCGGATGATCGACGATGCCTGCCGGCCGTTGCCGGGCGAACAGCAAACCGTGTACAGGAACTATCCGCTCCGGAACTCAGCCGCACCGGATCTCGTGAAATGGTTGAAGAGTCTTTGCCCGAACGCCGTCCTGGAAGCCTCCACCGTTTCCGGCAATCCGTATCGAGACGCCAAAAATGCGATCGTCGCCCTCGCGACCCCGCTGGAACACCTCGAAATCGAAAAGGCGATTGCCGAACTCGACAAGGACACGCCCGGGTCGATGAAGGCGGTCCCGCGGTACTACTCGCTCGAACGATTCCCCGCCGGTTCGTATTGGCCCGTCTACCTCGCGGTTTACCGGAGTTTTACGAATGCGACGCTCCTCCCCGGCGCCGATCAGTTAAACATCATCGTCGTCGCGAACGAAGAGGATCACGCCCGGATCGATGCTTTCTTGAACGCCTACCGGGAACAGCGGGAACAGGGCCGCCGTTTTCTCGAAGTCTACGCGCTGAGCCGGACGAATTTCGCCCAGGTCGCGGCACTGCTCCGTCAATTGGTCCCGACCGCGACGATCAATCCCGGCAGCACGCCCGAAAAAGTCGTCGTCTGGGGAACCGCGATCGAGCAGAACGACATTGCCGACGCCCTCAAAAAACTGGAGATGAAATGCACGCGGAGAATCGACGATACGCAGGAGGGAGCCGAATCGGTCCAATCGGGGCTCCGGGTCTACCGGATCACCTCGAACCGGGCCGTCCAGGCCGCCCAAGTCGTTCGATACCAGTTTCCCGGCGCGATCGTTTCGCCGACGGCCGTCGATGAGTTGCTCGTCTGGGCGTCCCCGGCCGATCACGCGGAAATCGCCGAACTGGTCGGCGCGATTGCCGAGGCCTACCCGGAGCAATCGCTCAAAACGTATTTCGTCCGGCACATCCCGCTCGGCGAAGCGGCACTCGCCCTGCAACGAATCTACCCGAGTGAAGCGGTCGTTTCAACCCGCGCGGATACGGGTGATTTGCTGGTGCAGGCCCGGGAAGACGTTCACGTGAAAATCGCGAAAAACCTCGAACACCTCGACCGACCCCGGCCCGTGGAGGTCGAGAAACTTCCCGTCGCTTACGATTTGAGCGATTTGCCGCCCGACCGGCTGCCGCTCGTCGCGCAAACGATCCGTGCCGCGATCCCGGAAGTCGCGATCCTGCCCGGTATCGTCGCCGGCCAACTGGTCGTCTGGGGACGTAAGGCGGAGCAAGCGAAAGTCGACGCAATCGTCGAACAGGTTCTCC
>DOMV01000034.1:0-15881 GCA_003509805.1 Planctomycetaceae bacterium | reverse complement strand
GGGAACCGCCGGAGCGGCGACCGCGACGACGCTTTTGCGGCAAGTCGCTCCGAACGCCCGGTTCGGCTATGGAACGCATCCGAACCAACTGCTGATCTGGGCGAAACCGGCCGATCATCTCAAAATTGCCGCCGCGGTCGAAAAAATGAACGAAGAAGAAGCCGGTTTGACGATCGAGGTCTATCCGCTCAAGAATACGAACGTGTACACCGCCCAGCGATTGGTTCGTGAAACGCTGGCCCGGCGGGGTGTCCCGGCGAGCCGGATCACGCTCGATTATTATGGCAATCAGCTTTTCGTCCAAGCCGATGCCGACAGCCAACAGCGGGTCGCGGACATCCTTGCAAAACTCGCTTCGAAAGACCGGGATCTCGAAGTCTTTCCACTTCGAACGGTTGATCTCGAAACGGCCCGCCTGGCCGTTTACGCCCTTTTCGCCGACGAATCGTACGATGCCTCCCCGCAACTGGAGATCGACGACTACACGAATACGCTGTTCTTCCGGGGAACCGCCGACCAAATCGACCGGACACGCCGATTGCTTGTCCGCATGGGCGAAACGGAGCTCGTTGACGAGGAAGTCGGCGATTCCTCTTTCCGGGAGGGTCCCCGGAGAGTGCGCGGAAGTCGCAACAGCCGGCTGCGGGTCATTCGCATCGAGGCCGATGTCGACCGGACGATCAAGGATATTGAAAAGCTGTGGCCGCAGCTCAACCGTAATCCGCTCTACATCAATCGCGCCCCGGAACCGCTGATTCAGAAAAAGGAAGAAACGCCGAAAGAGCCCGGAGCCGCCCGGGACCGGGGCTATTACTCGTTGTCCGACACACCGTCGTCCACGGAAAAATCGCCCGTTCCCGTCAGTATTCCCGTCAGTATTCCCGCCGATGTTCCCGCCGACGCTCCTGCCGATATTCCTGAAGATATTCCCGTCGATGCTCCCGGGAATGGCGCACCGGTCGGAACCGGAACCGAGGGACCGGCGAACGTGTACCTGACGCTCAACGACGATGGTTCGCTGACGATCGCGTCCTACGACACACAGGCGTTGGACCGACTGGAAGAACTGTTGGAACGCCTCCACAGCCGCGTCGTTTTCGAGGGGCGCGATTACACGATCTATTCGGTACGGAATGTCAGCGCGAACGACGTGGCCCGGAAACTGACGCTCGTTCTGCGGGAACGTCTCATGGGAACCGCGAGGCTTCCGCAAACCCGGTCGCAGTACGGCACCGGTTACCAAGCGACGAGACATCCGCTTGAAATCGTTCCGGAAATCGAATCGAACACGATTTACGTGAAAGGCTCGCGTGCCGAGCGAAGCGAGGTCGAGGAACTGATCGACATGTTCGATGTTTCGGAACTGCCCGGGGAACGGATCGTCAAAAAGCCGGTTCGCGTCATCATCAAGAACACGCAGGCATTCCGGATTGCACAGCAGATGCTGAACGTCTACCAGCAGAAACTCTGGATGACCAGCCTGCCGGGAGGTCTCAAACCGAGAATCACGATCGACAATCTCACGAATGCCGTGGATATCATCGCCCCGGAACCGCTGGTCACGGAATTGAAGGAGTATGCCGAGGAACTGGACCGCCGCATCGTCGAAGAACCGGCCCGCAAGGTGCATGTAATTCCGCTTGAAGTCAATTGGCGCATCATCCAGAGCGCCATGAACGTGATTCGCCAATCACAGCCGACGACTTCCCACCCGACGCAGGTTCCTTACGGGAACCCGGTATTGTTACAGCCGATCCACCCGGGGTATTGAACGCCGGATCCATTCCGGTTTTTCACCTGCATACCCGTGCCGCAGGTCGGTACGTGCCGCGCCGACGGTGAGAACGACGGCACGTTCCGGGCGGACTCGATGCAAACCCGATTCGTTCCGAATGTCCGTCATGATCCTCACGACCGTCAACGAGAGCTTATTCCTTTCGCCTTCCTTTTCTTTTTTGTCCATTCTCGTCCGTTTTACTTGCCGAACAACCAATCAGGTCCTAAATTTCATTGATCTTCGAGCCGGAAATCGGATACGGATACGCACCTCGTGAATCCGAATATCCGGGAACACGGTTCCCGGCCCGTGAAGAATCACCCCGTGACGGTCATGGCTCCGATTTGATTATCCATGGAAAAAGTCAAATGAGTATCGCTCCATCGGACAACGCACAAACGCAGGAAAGGCCCGCCGGCGGGTTTGCCGATTTGCTCCGACCGAAACTTCCGCCGCAACCGCGCGCGTTCATCGTCGACGACTCCGTCCCGACACGCCGTATTTTCAAGATGATTCTCGCCGATCTCGGTTTCGAAGTCGACGAAGCCGTCAACGGCAAACTCGCACTCGACCACCTCCGACAACAGCGGCGCGGACGGTATCTCGTCGTTTTCTCCGATATCAGCATGCCCCAGATGGACGGTTTCGAATTTTGTTACCGCCTCCAGCAGGAGCCGTGGTACGACGGGACCCCGTTCGTCCTGGTTTCGACCGAGAGCGACGCGAAAAACGTGATCAAGGGCCTCAAGTTCGGGGCCGACGATTTCATGCCGAAACCGTTTGACAAAGAGATCGTCGCCCAAGTAATCATGAGAGTGATGCGCCATGCCTGAGAGTACACCCCATACCGGTCTCAACACGACTTCCGCAACCCCCGGCGTCCAGGGAACCGATATCGCCAACCGGTCGATCGACCGGATGCTCGTGCGCCTGGAACACCTGGACAAATTGCTCAACCTCGCGGGCGAAGTGATCATCACCAGTTCGACGATGCATGAATTGCAACGGGACATGGTCGATGCGTCGCTGCAACGGCGTCCCCCGTCGGAAAACAACATACAGACGATCAAGGCGGCCGATGAGGCGTCGCGCCGGATCAGCCAGGATCTGCACGACCTGGTCATGGCCATCCGGATGGTCGAGATCGGCGAAACCTTCAAGATGTTTCGGCGGCCGGTCCGCGATTTGGCCCGGAACCTGAAGAAGGAAATCGAACTCAAATGCGAGGGTGAAAAAGTTCTCGTCGACAAAGCGCTTGCCGAACGCCTCGTCGAACCCCTGCTGCACATGTTGCGGAATGCGGCCGATCACGGCCTTGAAACGCCGATCGAGCGCATCCGGGACGGAAAAGGCGAAAAGGGCGTGGTCCTGCTCAAAGCGGTCGAGCATGAACATGAAACCGAAATCGTCGTTTCGGACGACGGCCGCGGCGTCAACGAGCCCGCCGTCCGTGAAAAGGCCAAGGCATTGGGGATCATCAAGCCGAATGAAAATCCCGACCTCCTGGGCATTATTTGCGGCAGCGGCTTTTCGACCCGGCAACAGGCGACCGATACCTCCGGTCGCGGCGTCGGACTCGACCTGGTTCGCACGATGGTCAATGAATTCAGCGGTTCGATCGACCTTGAAAACGTCCCCGGGAAAGGAACGACGTTCCGGCTGCACATCCCGAAACTGCGCGCGGTCAACATCATCGACGGCCTGATCGTCCGCTGCGGCGAGAATCTGTACGCCCTTTCCATCGACAAAGTTCTCAGTTTGCAAGGCATCCGTTTCGAAGACATTCACGCGTCGATGGACCGGGAACGATTCATCAAATACCTCGGCGAACCGGTCGCGCTGTTCGACCTCCAGGAACTGCTCGGCGGCGGGACGGCCCCGCAGGAAAAAGAAGGCGTCCTTCCCGTCGTCGTCATCGAAGGAAAACGGGAGCGGATCGCCGTTTCCGTTACGGAATTTCTCGCCNNGACACGTCGATGTTCGGGGGCCAAAGGCTTGCGGGAATCTCCGGGACCTGCATCATCAGCGGCGGCCGGGTCGGAATGACCGTCGACGTCGACAATCTCGTCGCGATCGCGACCGGCGGCGGCATGGAGCCGGATGAAGGACCCGAAGACGCGTCGTCCTATGCCGCCATGCGCGACGTATCGCTGTTCGGGCCGGAAGGCGGGCTCGAAACGGGTGGTTCGCTTCCTGGAACGGTTGCGATGAAACATTCGCAGGAGGAATTGATCAGCAAGGCCAAGTTGACGGCGAAGCGGGACAACATCGCGAACCGGATGGAGGAGAGCGGCCAAAAGGATTTGAGCGACGCCGATGTGAGCGATCTTCTCGACGAACTGGCGCGGGGGCTTGTCGAATTGCAGGACGCCCTGCTTTCGCTGGAGAACGAGGCCGACAACGTCGAATTGATGAAGGAATCCTTTCGTCGCCTCCATGCCGCGAAGGGGAACTTCACGATGCTCGGCGCGGACAACTCCGCAGCCTTGTCGCACGGATTGGAAACCCTGCTCGATTACATCCGCAAGGGCCGGATTGCGATGTCGCAGGAATTGATGGACCTGCTGCTCGACGGGGTCGCGGAACTGGACAGGGCGACCAAGACGCTGCCGAAAACCGTGCCGCCGCCCAGTACGCAAATCCTGACGCGGATCGACGTCATCATCCGCAGCCTGGGTGACAATGCCGTCGTGACGGACCCGGACAAATTGCTCGGTACGACGTTTTCGCTCGTTCCGATCGTCGAACTGCAACTCCTCGGTGCGCTCAAACAGGGCGCGAAAGCGTATGAATCGTTCCTGCGTTTCAAGCCGTCGCACCAGGCGGAATACCTCGTTGCCTACCTGATGCTCCGTAAATTGTGTTATTACGGGACGATTCTCGCGACGCTTCCCTCGATCGGCGACATCGAACAGGGACATTGCGGGTGTGCGGTCAAGATTCTCTGGGCGACCTCGATGGGTGAGGGAGAGTTGAAGGCGGCGTTCGATGAATTGGCTCCGCTGTACAATATCGTCGAACACCAGAGCATCCCGACGACCGTTTTTCGTTACGACCTCAACGCGGATGCCTGACCGGCGGCGGTTTTTCAACACATGTCCCAGCTCGATATTTACAAACGTCATTTCAACGAAGGACGCGGCGCCTTGGAAGACGGGCGGCTTGAAGAAGCGCGAAACGCCTTTTTCCTCGCGTGCCGCGCGCTCTACCGGCTGGCCAAAGACGCCGGCGATTACGATACGAAAGTCTCCCGGTTGGACAAGGCGAAACGGCTTTACACGACGGCCATGCGGCTGGAAGGAAAATCCGGTTCGCCACCGCATGAAAACGCCGGTTTGCCGCCGAACTCCTCCGATAGGGAAACCGGGGAAAAAGCGTCCAGGTGGCAATTGGCCGAAAAACCGAAGCTGCGATTTTCCGACATTGCCGGTCTCGACGATGTCAAGCAAATGATCGCGCGACGCATTCTTTTTCCGTTCAAGAACCGCGATCTTGCCGAACGCTATCGGCGGACGACGGGCGCGGGTGTTTTGATGTACGGTCCGCCCGGAACCGGCAAAACAATGATCGCCCGCGCGATTGCCGGGGAATTGGACGCCCCGTTTTTCAATATCCTTTCGAGCGAGATCATGAGCAAATGGGTCGGCGAGGCGGAACAAAACCTGCGCGATCTTTTTCTCGAAGCGAGAAAATCGAGCCCCGCGGTTCTTTTTTTCGATGAAACCGAAGCCCTGATCGGGCGGCGCGGGACTGATTCGCCGGTCATGAATCGGCTTATCCCGGAATTTCTCGCCCAAGTCGACGGCGTCGCCACGAATGCCTGCGGACTTCTTTTACTGGGCGCGACGAACCGACCATGGGACATTGATCCGGCGGCGCTGCGTTCCGGTCGGTTCGGGGAGCATCTCTACATTCCGCTTCCCGATGTGACGGCGCGACGAAAGTTGATTCAAATCCGCCTGTCTGGCATTCCGGGGTACGAAAATCTCGCGCTCGATGAGCTGGCCCGGCGAACCGAAGGGCTCAGCGGGGCCGACATCAATGGGCTCGCGGACCGGATCGTCGATCCCGTATTTGAACGCGCGATGCGTTCGGGGAACATCGTGCCCATCGAAACGGACGATGTGGAAGCCGCGCTTGTACGAACCCGGCCTTCCGTCAAGGAAGACGAATTACGGTTGTACGACGAATATCGCAACAGGTAACCGTGTGCCGATGCCGTCTCCGTCTCTGAATCTGTTTGGGGCAAAGCATTTGAAATCCGCCAACCAGGAGCCGGCGCGGCAGTTTCGGCACAACCTTTCCATACTGCCTGGTTGCCCAGATTTGTCAAGATGGGCAGCCTCGCTGGTGGTTTCAAAATCTGTCTAACAACAAATTACGGATAAAATCCAAAATAATTGTCGATTTCTTTGAACACCACGTGGTAGTCAGGTGGAGACATTGGTTCGATATTGGTTTCGTCGGACATTTTATGCCGAAGCCGGTTGAGTTTTTTCGGTCAATCCGCTCGTTTACCTCCGGAAGACGAGCTCCCTGCAAATTGGCTTCGGGAAATTTCAACCGCCTTCAGTGTACTAACCGGAGTGTCCCGAACGTCCGCTTTTGCATTTATGCGTGCCTCGGAAATTCAAGTATCGCAAATTTTTTTAGCGCACCGGGATTTCGTCATTCGTCTGGCGAATCATTACGCCCCGTTTCCGGGCATGGATGAAGACATCCTCCAGCAGGTTTTTTTGGAATTCATCCGGAAGAAGGACTCCTTCGACGTGGCCTCCTCGGACGCGAACGTCCAAGGGCTTCTTCATTCGATGATTCGGATCGTCGCCAAACGGTACTGGAGCGAGCGGATGCGAACCCAACCGGAAACCTTGAGAAAAATTGCCGAGCATGTACACGGTATCACGGAAACGATCGACATTCCCGACGTTTCCCTGGAAAAGCGGGCTCTGGCTTCATGCTTGGAAAAAATGCCCGACAAGAGCAAACAGTTGATCCAGTTCCATTATTACGATGACAAAAAACTTTATGAAATCGCGTCCATGATGCAAATGAAAACGTCTACCGTTTCCAAAGCGATCTGTCGTATCCGGGAACAGCTCCGGGAATGTATCCGGCGGTATTGCAGGAGAGAAGAATGTCATGTTTGAACACGACGAAAACCGTGATGTTTCGATCGATATCCTTGTCGATCGTTACGTTTCCGGAGCGCTGTCGGAGCAAGACGCCGAAATGCTCCTTGCTTTTTTAGAGTCGGGGGATTACCCGGAACTGCCCCGCAGAATCCGCGACAACTTCGAAAGCGACGTCCTGATCCGTCAACATGCAAGCGCTCACAAACCCGTCCGGGACCTGATCCTCAAAATCCCCGATGTGGATTTCCCGCCGCATATTCCGGAACAGCCCGGACGTTCCCGGAATTATTTCGTGTTTGCCGGATGTCTACTCTTCGCCTTGGGGTTGATTTCTCTCGTCGTCGCCCACTTGACGAACTACACGCATTGGCAACACCGCCTGCAAATCGTCGAGGTCGAACAGGAAACGCTCGCCGAAATGGAAAAAACGTCGAGCACGCTGGCCGTGGTCGCATACGTGTCCGCCCCCTGTTGGAGCGAGAACGGTACTCCCGTGCAAGTCGACGACCTTGTCAAACCGGGGCCTTTTCGACTGGAGAGCGGTATCGTCGTGCTGCGATTCCTCAGCGGAGCAAGTCTCGTAATCGAAGGGCCTGCCGAATTGGAACTCAAAACGGCAATGAGCGTGTTTTGCCTGAAAGGCCGCCTCAAAATTGAGGTTCCACCGCAAGCGACTGGTTTTTCCATCGAGACGCCCCATACATGTTTCGTCGACCTGGGCACCTCGTTTGATTTGGACGTTACCGAAGATACCTCCAGTATTCACGTCGTCAAAGGCGAAGTCGCGGTCGGCGACTTGTCCGCAACCTCGCCGAAAATCCTGGAAGGCGAATCGGTTTCCATTGCAAAAAGCGGTCGGGTGATGCCCCTGTCTCGCGGGTCTTCGACGAACAACACCGATTTATGGAATCGGCTCGAACCCCAACAGACGGACCACGAATACGAAGCTTGGAAAAAGGCGGGCATCGCCTTGAATCGCGATCCGCACCTGCTCGTCCATTTCGACTTCGAGCAGGAACCCGATCCATGGGGATATCTGCAAAACGTTTCCGAGAGCGAACGTGCGCCGCGTCACTGCGGCGTTCTCGTCGGTGCAATGTACGGACAAGGACGCTGGCCGCAAAAAGGTGGTGTCGAGTTGCGAAAAGTGTCCGATCGTATCCGACTGGAACTGCCCGGAGATCATGCATCGCTGAGCGTCGCGCTCTGGCTCCGGGTGGACGCGCTGCAGTATCGGTACAGTTCTCTCGTCCATTCGGACGCCTTCATGCCCGGCGAATGTCATTGGTTTATCACCCGCGACGGGTTTTTGACCTTCGCCGTCCAGGGCGACGATCACGTGATCCATGACCGCTTCGTCACCTCCGCGCCGTTTTTGAAACCGGAAATGTTTGGCCGATGGATTTCCCTGGCCGTGGTTCTCGATGGCGAAAAAAATACGTTGCGCTATTATTTCAACGGGAAATGCGTCGAGGAATTTCCGACGAGAAGGGGCCTGACCGTTCGCATCGGGGCCGCGGAGATCGGGAGCTGGAATTCCCGGGGCCATTTCAATTACGAGCCGTCGTACCAAAACGTCCTCAGAAACCTTTGCGGTTGCATCGACGAATTCCTGCTCCTCGACCGCGTGCTGACGCCCGGGGAAATCCGAAAGTTTCACCGCGCCGGCTCTCCGGAAAGCGATAAACCTCCGCGATGAAACCTTCGATATGCAAGTATGATTTTTCGCCTTACAAGCAATTCATTCAAAGGAGAAACCATGAAAAACGTGCCTTTCACGCGAAACGAAACCGCTCGGGCGAACCGGGAGGCTTTTACGCTCGTGGAACTCCTCGTCGTCATCGCGATCATCGGAACCTTGGTCGCCCTTCTGTTGCCCGCCGTTCAAGCGGCCCGGGAAGCCGCCCGGAGAATGCAGTGCGGGAACCACTTGAAACAGTACGGTTTGGCGGTCCACTCGTTCGCCAACGCCAAGAACGACTATGTTCCTCCGGTGGTGACGGCGGAAGGCGGGCCGAGCATTTGGGTCATTTTAATGCCTTATTACGAGCAATCCGCCCTTTACGAACTCTATCTTCGGACAGCCTACGGCGGGATGAGAGTAACAAACAATCAGTGGTGGAGCGGAGCGGACACCTGGCCTGGTGATGAACCCATGATCGAAGAGCATCGCAAATCTTTCGCCTCGGTTTCGATTGCGACATGTCCATCTCGTCGTTCCCAAAGCCAGGGCCGAACCGACTCCGGTGTCGGCGATCGAATCGGGAATGGAGCATGCAACGATTACGCGACGGTCATTACCATGAAACAGGATGGCACGAACTCGACCGCTTACGACAGTGTGGTCACCTTGAACTCGGTAACCCGGTATTGGCGGCAACGATTTCGTCAGCCCGAGGATGCGGATTATTTCGTCGGTCCGTTCCGGGCAGGGATCATTCCGGCGATCCCCGACGGCATGAAGAACTGGGAGCCGCGGGATACGATGGCCTGGTGGAGCGATGGAACGAGCAATCAGATCATTTTCGGCGAAAAGCATATTCCGATGGGGTTGTTGCAAACGTGCGCCAACGATTGGGATGCCGACTACACCTTTGCGGATTGTCAGTATTTTTCAGCGGATGGCACTAACGAAATTCATATCGGGCGCGTCGCGGCGACGAACCTGACCTTCGGGATGATTACACGCAATCCGGGTGTCGCCGCCGAGCCCCAGTCGGGCCAAACGGTTAATCGTTACAATGCGGAATCGAATTTTTCCTTCGGCAGCTACCATCCCGGAGTCAGCCACTTCGTCCTCGGCGACGGCGCGGTTCGCGCGTTCAACGTCAACATGATCCAACTCGCCGTGTGCCGACTCTGCGACGTCGGCGACGGCGTTTCCGTCGAATTACCATAACCACCTTTTTTGCCGTGGCGTCGTCGACGCCCGCGTCTATTGCCATGAAAAACAACCAAGGACTTTTACGTTGTCTTTGCTTCACGCTCGTTGCCTTTTGCACCGCGACCGCCTTCACGGGCTGCGGCGACTGTAAAGTGACGGGGGTGGTGACTTTCGCCGACGGTACCCCCTTGGAAACGGGGACCGTTTGTTTCGAAAATGAAAAAGCCAATTTTGTCGGTTACGGCATGATCGGCAAAGGCGGCCGTTACAACTTGGGGAAAACGAAAGACGGCGACGGCATTCCCTCGGGCGATTACAGTGTGTACGTTCAGGGGGCTGCGGAAATCGTCGGTCGCGACGCCGGAGGCAGCGCGATCTACAAATCGCTCGTCGCCGACAAATTCGCAAGTCCGGTGCTTTCGGAAATCAAGTGTACCGTCAACGGAAAGACGGCTTTCGATTTCCAGGTCGCCCGTCCGAAGAATTCGAAATAACCCAAAAGAAATCCCAAGGAGCCCAGTGATGACGCCTTTTGTCAGGTATGTCCGATTTGTCGTGTCGGCAAGCACCTTTCTTGCCTGTTCCGTACCGACGACCGTTATTCTCGTTTTTGCCGTTTTGCTCCCGGGAACGGCGATTCCGGAGGAAAAAGCCTCGTTGTACCGATACGACGAATCGAAAGTCCCCGCGTACACGTTGCCCGACCCGCTGAAAACGGAGGACGGCAAAAACGTGGAAACGCCGGAACAATGGTTTGACATCCGGCGACCGGAACTGCTGGCCCTGTTCGAAGAAAGCATGTACGGGCAAATTCCGGAAGCGATGCGACAAGACGGAGCCGTTCGGGCCGAAACGACATTGCTCGAATCGACGCCGCTTTTCGACGGCAAAGCGGTTCGTCACCAACTCCGAATCGTTTTTTTCGCGGGGGCGGCGCCGACCGAAGACGACCCACGCGTCTCCGTTTTGGTTTACGTTCCCGCAAAGCGATCCGTCGAAAAGCGTTTTCCCGCTTTTCTCGGTTACAATTTCTTCGGCAACCATACCGTCCATGTTGACCCGGGCATTTATCTCGGAAAAGTCTGGGCGAAACCGGATAAAGGTACGGAAAAATCTTCCTTCATGGCCCTGGACGCCGATCGCGGCGCCTTGTCGAGACGTTTCCCGCTGGACCTGATTCTCGAACGGGGATTCGGTCTTGTGACAGCGTATTACGGCGACGTCGAGCCTGATTTCGACGGGGGAAGGGATCATGGAGTTCGCCGCTTGGTTGACCGCGACGACAATGGAGAAAATTCGAAACGAAAACCCGACGCCGCCGCGGCCGTCGCCGTTTGGGCTTGGGGACTCTCCCGCATCCTTGACGCCGTGGATGAATTTGGGGAAGAATTGAATCTCGATCCGGTCCGGATCGCCGTTTTCGGACATTCCCGGCTCGGCAAGGCGGCTCTTTGGGCCGGTGCGGTCGACAACCGTTTCGCCGCAGTGATTTCGAACAATTCCGGCTGTTGCGGCGCCGCGTTGTCACGGAGGGAGTTCGGTGAAACGATCAGGCGGATCAACTCGGTTTTCCCTCATTGGTATTGCGATCATTTCAAAAAATACGATTCGGACGTCAATGCGTGCCCCGTGGATCAGCACGAATTGATCGCGTTGATCGCGCCCAGGCCGGTCTACATCGCGAGTGCCTCGAAGGATCTCTGGGCCGATCCGCGAGGAGAATTCCTTGGTGGTCTGCATGCGGATCCCGTGTACCGCCTTCTCGGAACCGACGGTTTCGCCGGTGTTACGGAGATGCCGCCGATCGGTCCGTCCATCGGCGGTCGAATCGGCTATCACCTTCGCGAAGGCGAGCATGAAATCCTGCGATTCGATTGGATTCATTACCTCGATTTCGCACGAAAACATTTTGAATAACCCGGCGTCTCCGGCGTCCCATCTCGAAAAGCCATGACTTTACAACGTTTTTTCGCTGTTTTTGCGATCACGGTCTGCGCCGCGTCTTCCCTTTTCGCGGAAATTGAGGCCCGGTACGTCCGGATCGACAATCCCACGGGCTACGTCATGGAATGGAGACAGGTCGAAATTTATGTCGACGGCCAAAACGTTCTCCGTGACCAGTCCGACCGGGTCACGGGCACCTGTCATCCGGAGCCCGGCAATGAAAATCCGACCCGGGAAAACACCGTCGTCACGGGGGGATTTCCGGCCCGCGAGATCACCAACGGCGACACGGACACCGCGCACCGCGCGAGCGAATGGGCCGTTTACTCGCCGCCGGGAACTACGCCGGGCTGGAATCCGTGGTTCGAAATCGATCTGGGCCGAACGGTCAGGATCGACAAAATCGTCTGTTACGCGTCTCGTTATCCCGACCGCTTCTACTTGGACAAAGGGCACCGGACGATCTGCGCGACGGACGAAAACCGAAAGGTCGTTTGGGCCGAGAAGTGGAATTATTACGACAAAAACGCATCGTCAAACGGTGTTTTCACCTGGACGCCTCGCAAGACAAGCGAAAAAGAAACGCCCGTTCTCGGCCTTTCCGTTCCCGCAAAGGCACCGGGCTGGGTCCCCATGGACTGGGTCCTGGAAACTTCTCCCGAAACGCCGCCCCGCGACGGCGAAGAACGAATGAAACGCTTCGAAAACAGGGAGTCCGACGAGGCAGTCGAAAAGCTTGCCGTCGCGTTTTTCAACCTCCTCGACGAATCGACACCGGGACTGGAAAACGCCTTCGAAGAATTTCGCGCAAAAAACCATCGGGCTGCGCTCGACGCCTGGAAACGTTATTGGTTCAAAAAAATACACCGACTCAACCAGCGTGAGGGAAAAACCGAACTGCAACCTTACCCCGGAGCCGCGGAGGATCTCTTGGCCGGCGTCATGGTTTCAATCATGCCGGGTTCGGCCAAGGCGACCCGTTTCACGCCGGGACGAATCCGTTGGGTTGACCTGCCGGAAGATCGAAACGCTCCCGGTTTTAACGAACATATCCGTGAAGTCCGCGACGATTGCGAATTCAAAGGTCTCATGGGGAGCGTGACCCGGCCCTTGCTTTCGGCGTATCGAAAAACTCCCGAGGCGAAATACATACGCCGCTGGGCCGAAATCACGGACGATTGGGCGATGAACTTTTTCTCCGACGTCGCCCAAGGCGTTTATGAAATCGAAAACATGTTTTCGTTCCAGCCCGGCCATAACTGGTGCCTGTGGATGGAAGAACTCGCCGAAACGGCCGTGGAGCACCCCGAACTGATTGATCTCGTGCCGTCGACAACCCTGGCCCGGGCGCAGATGCTCGCCGTGGAAAAATATCCGCCCGCCTGGTGGCGCGTCGCCGACGAAACGATTTACAATCACAATTATTCGGCCTTTTACGCCTTCGAACCGATCGTTCATTATTATATCGACGAATTCCTGCCCGGCCAACGCGCCCGTAAAGTCTGGAAGGAAGGTTACGAGCGCATTCTCACACTCGGAAATTTTCGTGACGGCGTCCTGGGAGAAACCATCGACGAAGGGCACATGGAATTTCCGGTGATCAACAATTCCATCGTGGCCAGGATCGGGAAAAATCCGCCGGAATGGTATACGCCGGGTTGGCGCAACCATTATTTCGAACGGAACGACAGCTTTTTCAAGGTCATTTTCCGGCATCCTTCCCAAGGTGGTTACGACCACCGGGACCGACCCGATTACAGGCCCTATCGATGGACGAGTACGCGGGCCTATCGTTTCGCAACGACGCCGCCCTTGGACCGGGATGTGGACATTTTTTCCGTTCCGGAGATCAAACGTCTCATCGCGGCATGGGGCTTCGTTTCGCAGGACGTCCCCGAACCGAAGGAGCCCGTTTATCCGGCGGAAGTCATCGAACGCCGCTGGAAGCCCACGCATGAAAAGATCGCGAAATTCCTCGGCGGCGAAAAACCGGAGTTGCCGAAAATCACCTCCGACTGGATGCCGTATACGGGCTCGTACTATTTCCGGGGCGGCTGGAAAATCGACGACCCCTTCCTGGCGATGGTGGCCGCGGGTGCGCACGGGGGAGCGGAACCCTGGCTGGCGACCTACGGGATGTATTACATGTACGACTACAACTTCCCGCTCCTTTTCGCCCAACCGGTTCATATCGATGGATGTCCGCCGCAACAGATTCACGGGATGGAACACCGTTATCAACCGGGATCGAAAACGTCCTTTCTCGTCAGCGTCGATGAAAAACCGATGCCGCATCGTTGGGTGAGTACGCAGCGGTTGGATTTCGGGGAAGCCGTTTTCGAAGGGGCCTACCAGCGTTTTCCGGATTTCCGCGGCGGCTGGGACGACGAATCGCTGGAAATGGTCGTTTCACCCCCCGCCGTGGAAAACGGGAAGACGACCCGGCAGATCGTCCAGCTCCGCCAAGTCCGGATGTTCCTGGTCATCGACCGCGTCGAAACCGGCGACTCGAAAAACCACGGACTGTCCATTCCGTACAAATTCGCGCTCTCGACGACTCGGGATGTCGGATTTTCGCGCGAAAAACAGTTGAAATGCGATCCGGTCAAAGACGCCGGGAGAGCGAAAAAAAACGGCACGGTGCGCGTCGACAATCCCGAGGGACCGTCGTTGACCCTCCGTCAATTCGCCGACAAGCCGATTCAGTACCAGGTCGAAGGCGAAGCCGAGCCGGATTTCCGGCGCTATGCCTGTCGGATCGGCGAGCGCTTGGGAATCGCCGAACAGTCCGTCCGTTTGTCGGTCGACGCGGAATCCCTCGTACTGGTGAGCCTTTTGACTTCACGGGAATCGGACGGCAAGGACCGGATCGCGTCAATCCGGGCGGTCGAGGGAAACGGTTCCGAGGTCACGGGCTTTTCGGCCCGGCTGAACGACGAAACGAAAATTGAGTGCCGGATTTCCGTTGCAGGATCGCCGATTCCTCTTTCGTGTTCTTCGATCAGTGCGGAGGCGGACACGATCGTCGCCGTCACGAAAAAATCGGGAGAAAGTCACGGATTCATTTTGGGG
Organism: Planctomycetaceae bacterium; assembly: GCA_003509805.1. GTDB lineage: Bacteria > Planctomycetota > Planctomycetia > Pirellulales > Thermoguttaceae > UBA8133. The sequence continues at coordinate 1,069 of DOMV01000034.1, read as the reverse complement.
GCACGATCCCTGGCATTCGCGGGAAGAAGCGGCCGAACCAAGAATCCCGATTTCGAATTTTACGGGCAAAAAGGAACACTTCGGTCGACCCCGATTTTGACGCCGGTTTCGCCGGTGGTTTTCAAGCCCGACCGAAACGTCTTCATCGATTCGGAAACGGTTGAAATGACCAGCGAGACGCCCGACGTCGAAATTCGTTATACGACGGACGGCACGCCGCCGGGACGCGATTCGACGCTGTATACAGGGCCTGTGACGATAACGGAAAACACCGAATTCGCCGCCCGCGCGTACCGCTTGCGCAACGGAAGACCGTATCCGGCATTCGCGGAGGATTTTGAGATCAACGGCACGAAATTTTCCGTCCCGTCTTTCGCATTCTTCCGTAAAACCGAGTTGAAACCCGCGGAAACCGTTGTCAAAAACGAACTGGAATCGGGCCTCGATTACGAATACCTTGAGGCCCCCTGGTGGCGATTGTTTTCCTCCGGCCACTGGCTTCCCGCCCAGCGCACGGGTATCGCCGAGCGGGAACTGGATATCTCCTCCGTCGAAACGAACGGCGCGTATTGTATTCGTTACAAAGGCTTCCTTGAAATCGAAAAGGACGGTGTCTACACGTTTCACGTTCCCGAGGAAATGGTTCGCATGATCTGCGCCAAGTCCTACGATCTGCGACTTTACATCGACGACGAGGAATGGTCGCCATCCCAATTCTGGCACGCCCTGGGCAACTGGTCGATTCCATTGAAAAAGGGGTTCCATCGTTTTCAAATCGACTTTGCCGACGCCCGAACGAAACCGTGGCACCGCTCGGGACTCTGGCGTTTCTATCCGAGGCCCTGGGCCGTCCACAAAGGTCCGCCGGGCGACATCCTGGTTTCGGGCCCCGGCATGGAACGTACGAGAATTCCCAAGGAACGCTTGTTCAGGTCTGTTCGCGGGTTTTCCGGGCAATGAGTCGATTCCTATCTTCGGATGAAATTCAACGGAGACGGGATATTCCGTGAGTTGCTTCATATCGCGACAAAATTTGGCCTGAAAAACGCCTTGTGATCTATTAACATTG
>DOMV01000221.1 GCA_003509805.1 Planctomycetaceae bacterium | reverse complement strand
GGCGCCGATGTCGATCCCGTACGCGCCCGTGTGCCGGACGACGCAATCGGCGAAGGCGCAATTGTTGACGCCGGTCAACGTAATCGCGCCGTCCAGATCGACGTCGGCCTGGGGAAATCCGGCTCCTTGCGGCGGGGNNACCGTGTGCGCGAACGTGATTCCCTTGAATGCGATGTTCCCGACATGGTTCCCGGTTTCCGGCTCGCCTTCGATCGAGAGGAGCCGGGTCGCTTTCGGGGCGACGACGACCGCTTTGTTCATGTCGAATCCCGGCTTCGCGAGGATCGTGAGCCGGCCCGTTTGCCGGTCCAGATACCATTGACCCGGCGAGACAAGCGCTTCGTAAACGTTTTCGATACGATAACGCGTCGAAGGGTCGAGCGGCGCCTGTTCGGCCGAATGCGTGGGACCGGTAAACGACACGATTTTCATGTCGGTATCGACCGCCTTGAGCCGGAGATGGTCCATCGTCCAACGGTGGAACGTATTGATTTCGATGTCTTCGGGGTTCTTCCACCGCGGGTCGAATTCCCCTTCACGGAAGCGGAACGTATCCGGTTTCCCGCCTTCCGTTTCCGGCGGCACGGCTTCGGCAATCGTGTAATAGGAATCGACCGGCAACACGGGCCGCAGGCAGCGTCGATTGTTGACGTAAAGCTGCGAGAAAAACCACGTTCTCTCGGCGACTTCGGGAATGATCGCCTCCCAGCGCCCCGGGGCGGTTTCGAGGAAATGCGTGATCGTCCGGCCGCCGCTGAAAATCACCGGCTCATCCTTGTAGGCTTCGTAGATGGTCGGCGATTGTTCCGTTCCGGAATCGACAGCGGTCAATCGAAGCGGCTCCTCGAAAAAGTAGGTTCCGCCCCGAAGGACGACGATGAGCAGCTTATCCGTATTCGGGTTGGCCTGGCGAAAAAGTCGGATGGCGTCCCGGGCTTTGGCAACGCTCGCGAACGGTTTTTCCTTCGTCCCGAAGTTGGCGTCGTTCCCGTCGGGGGCGACATAAAACGTTTGTTCCGGGGGCTGCGGATCGTCCCGGACGGTCTGGGATGCCGGAACGGTTCGGGCGGTTTGAGGTGTTTGGGCGTAGGTGGTTTGGGCTTGAGTGGTTTGAGCCTGAGCCGTCAACACGAGCAGCGGAAGGAGGAATAAAAACGATTTCATCGTCATACTGAAAGCCATTGAAATTTCCCGAAGCCGACTTGCGGGGAACCCTCTCTTACTGATCTGTGAAAAAAAATGGAACGCGGCGGCGACGGAGGAAGCCGTGCCGTATTTCAACCATCCGGCGCGCAGGGGCGACTTGAACGAACGGTGTTGATTTATACTGGAAACGCGATGGAAATGAACCTTTGGTCAAGTCTGCCTGCCGCACTCACTCACCCCTAACTGCTGTTCGTATAATGACATAAACAGATCGTTCGAGCGGCAGGCGATTGTGCGCGGGAACAGTTTCAGCCGTTTGCGGTATACATCGTAAACGGCTTCGGTATAAAAAGTTCGGGAAAAATCGACGGAAAAATCGACCGGGACGAATTGACAATCCGGGGCGGCCCATTATAAACAAGGTCAAAAATACTCCGCAAGAGTGCTCCGCAAAAGTAATCCGCAAAAATCCACCGCCACAAAACTCCGGGAACGCCGTTCCCGGATCGTGCGCCTGTTTTGAACGGCGCCCCGTTGCGGGCCATTATCCCCATTATCCCGCGACACGCGGAAGAATACAAGAGATGGGCACGATAAAACCCCCTCGTGAATTTCAACGGCGGTTAATCGCCTGGTACGCGAAACATCGGCGCGAGATGCCCTGGCGCGGCAGCCGTGATCCGTATGCGATCTGGGTGAGTGAAATCATGCTCCAGCAGACGACCACGCAGACGGTTCGCGGCTATTTCGACCGTTTCATGGGTCGGTTTCCGACGATTGCAGCGCTTGCGGAAGCGGAATTGGATGATGTCAATCGATCGTGGGAAGGGCTCGGCTATTATCGCCGGGCGGCCCAATTGCACCGCGCAGCCCGGGTGATCGTCGAGCAATACGGCGGTGTTTTTCCGAAGGACTATCGGGAAGTCCTTGCGCTTCCGGGAATCGGTCGCTACACGGCCGGGGCGGTCCTGTCGATCGCTTATGATCGACGGTTGCCGATCCTGGAGGCGAACACGGTTCGGTTGCACGCCCGGTTGCTTGCCTATTCCGGCGATCCCGTCTCGAAAGAAGGGCAATCGATCCTGTGGGAAAACGCCGAACGCATTCTCCCGGACCGGGGGAACATCGGGGCGTTCAACCAGGCGTTGATGGAACTCGGCTCTCTCGTATGCACTCCGCGAACACCGGATTGTGCCCGGTGTCCCGTCTCCGGGTTTTGCCGGACCGCCGAGGCGGGCTTGCAGGAAAGCATTCCGTTTCAAAAACCGAAAAGTCCGCCTGAACCGCGAACCGTTTTGGCCGTTATCGTGCGAAAAAAGGGCGGCATTCTCCTGCAACAATTCGGGATGGGCGAACGCTGGGCCGGTTTATGGGATTTTCCGCAAATAGATTTGACCGCGTTGGGAACGGAATCCGGTTTTATACCGAAGCCGGTTGAGTGCAAGTCAACACCGTCGGCCCGACCGCACCTGCGCGCCGTATGGTTGAAATACGGCGCGACTTCCTCCGTCGCCGCCACGTTCAACAATTTTTCACAGCCCGGTAAATCCGATCGTGAACCCCATCGTGGATCCGATCGTAAATCCGATCGCGAAAACGATCGTAAAAACGACCTGTTTGCGGCAATGGAGCCGGCCGTTCAAACCGGGGTGTTGGAACGGTTGTCCGCGTCGACGGGTCGGCGGTTGCAGTTGGGAAAACGGCTCGGGACCCATCGACATACGGTTACGCGATACCGGATTCTGCGGCTCGTTCACGAAGCGGTCGACACGGGTCCGGCGGCAAAGAAAGCGACACCGGAACGGCAGGGCTGGTTCGCGCCGGAAGAAATCGCGGCGTTGCCCCTCAATTCGCCCGCACGCCGCATGGTCGAGAAATTTTTGTAACACCGGCCTGTCGAAAAACGTCGCGAATCAATTTTCATACCAACGGTCCATAACCGCCTTCCAATCGTCGGGCGATTTGACCCGGGCGAACGCCTGCCGGACCAGGTCGACTTCGGGATGCAGCCGGGCGTATCGGACGCCGAATCCCCGCATGACCGGGACGCCGCGCCGCTCGCCGTAAAACGCGACCGTCCGCGCGAAATGTTCGT
>DOMV01000246.1:313-11498 GCA_003509805.1 Planctomycetaceae bacterium | reverse complement strand
TGCTGCTCGAACGGATGGGCAAGGAAGACCGGGTGGGCGTCGTCTCGTTCGCCGCGCAGCCGTATCCGGAGCGTCCGCTCCAGGGGACCGTCGGCGGAACCCGGTTCGCCCGGTTCGCGTCCGAAAGCGCCGCGGACAGTTCGAATCTTTCCGGGGCGATCGAGCAGGCGTTGACAATGCTTCCGGGCGGCGAAAAAGGTCGGCTGTTGATTCTTTCGGACGGTCTGTGGACGGGAGACAACCCGAACAATCTCGTCTCGCGGCTGATCCAACGGGGAGTCGCGGTCGATTTCCGCATGATGCAGCGCAGCGTCGCCGGCGACATTGCCGTCGTTGCGGTCGAAGGCCCCGAAAAAGTGCTCCCGGACGAAGTGTTCAAATTAACCGGTTGGATCCGCGTTCCCGTCGCGCAGGAAGTGGAGTACGAACTGCTCCGGGACGATCAAGTCGTTCTTGCCGGGCGTCGGGCCCTCGCTTCCGGGGACCGTCGCATCGAATTCCAACTCAAGGCCGGGAAGCCGGGCAGCCTGAACTACGCGCTTCGCGTCAAAAGCGATACCGTCGATCCGGTTCCCGAAAACAACACGGCCAGGAAACTGATTGGCGTCGAGGGGGCGAAGCCGTTGTTGCTCCTTGCGGCGCGCAATGAATCCGGAGCGGTCGCCGATTCCAAACTTGCCGGGATTTTCACGGCCGCCGGGGTGGACACGGAAGTTTCCGCCGGCGACCGGGTTCAATGGTCGATCCCCACGCTCTCGGCCTACAGCGGGCTCGTCTTCGAAAACGTACCTTCCCAGCAGGTCGGCGCCTACGGAATGGAATTGATCGCCGAATGGGTGCGTCAGAGCGGAACCGGGCTCATGGTGACCGGCGGGCGCCAGTCCTACGCCATGGGCGGATATTACAAATCGCCGCTCGATCCGATCCTGCCCGTATCGATGGAATTGCGAAAGGAACACCGGAAACTCGCGATTGCCGTGCTTGCCGTACTCGATTGCAGCGGTTCGATGGGCGCAATGGTCGGCGGCGGCAAAATCAAGATGGACCTTGCCAACCTCGGGGCGGCGGAACTGTTTTCCATCTTATCCCCGCTGGACGAGGTCGGCGTCATGGTTTACGACACGGCCCCGAACATCGTCGTCCCGCTCAAGCCGAACACGACGCCGCAGGCCGATCGGGTGAAAACATTGAGAACCGGCCCCGGCGGCGGCGGCATCCTCGTCAATGCCGCGCTTCGGGATGCGCTCGGGATGCTCTCGAAATCGCCGTGTGAAACCAAGCACATCATTCTTTTCAGCGACGCGACCGATTCGGAACAACCCGGCGATTACCGGGCGCTGATGAGCAGGGCCAAGGCGGCCGGCATTACCTGTAGCGTGATCGGGATGGGCCTGCCCGGGGATTGTGATGTCCCGATGCTGATCGATTTGGCCCGGGTCGCCGGCGGACAATTCTACCTCACCGAGGATGTCGCCGAGCTGCCCCGCCTTTTTGCCCAGGACACCTTTGTCATCGCCCGGAGCACTTTTATCGAAGACCCGACGGAAGTACGTATCACCGGGGGCATGAACACGCTCACCGGCCGGTATTTCGGCAATCCGCCCAAAATCGGCGGCTATAATTTATGCTACATCAAAGACGGGGCGCTCCCGTCCGTCCTTTCGGTCGACGAGTACAACGCCCCGATCGTCGCTTCCTGGCAGGCCGGGCTCGGCCGGGCTCTCTGTTACACGGGCCAGGTCGACGGTAAATACACCGGCCCGATCGCCGGTTGGGAAAACTATTCCTCCCTGTTGGCAAGCCTGGGACGCTGGACCGCCGGTCGAACGGAATCGCTCCCGAACAACATGATGCTCGCACAGGAAATCCGGGACGGTTCACTGATCGTCAAATTGTTTCTCGACCCGGAACGGGAAGAAGCCTCGTTCGAGCGGCTCCCGCAGGTCAGCTTGTTGCGCCAGACCCCGGGACTCGGTCTTCGTTCCGAAACGGTCCCGATGCGTTTTACGGAACCGGAGATGCTCACGGCGACCATCCCGTTGAGCGGAAGTGAAACGCTCCAGGCGACCGTATCGATCGACGAGTCGGGCGTGACGCATCCGGTGCGTCTGGCGCCCGTCTGTTTGCCGTATTCACCGGAATTCCGACCGGTGGAATCGGGCAAGGGCCGTGATACGCTTCTCGCCCTTGCCGAGGCGACGGAAGGAATGGAACGAATTGACCTTTCGGGAATCTGGAACGATATTCCCCGGGTTCCGAGGCTTTTCGACCTGAGTACATGGCTTCTCTATGTCGTTATCGTTCTGTTTCTCATGGAGATTTTTGAACGTCGTACCGGGTTGATGTCCGCTCAGTGGCGGCGCTTGATTCCGCACCGGGTTCCGACAAAAGCCGCCCGGGAAGAGTTGGTATCCCCAAAAACCGGGGAAGAAAAAGTGGGAGAGGCAATCGGTGGCCGAACCCTCTCCTGGTGGGAACAGCGGAAAAAAGCGAGACAAATGCGTGTCTCCCTCAAGGAAGGGGAGAACACGGGAAAGGAAACGATCGGCAATTCCTTGGGTAAAGGTGGTATTGGGAAAACAACGGGCGTTTTCGGGGCTTTGGGAGGAAAAGACAAAGAGGGCGGTGTAGGCCGGTCGGATTCGGAACCACCTGAGGGGAAAAAGGGGGGCAGCTTGGCATCGGACGGGTCGAGTGACATGCTCGACGCACTGGCCAAGGCACGGCAACGGGCCAAAAGCCGCCGTGGTGAAAAATAACCGTAAAATCGCCGCAATAGCTGCCGCGAAAATTAGCGCAATGGCCCCCTTGTTGAAATCGGGGGCTTTCGTGTATAATGCCGCTTTGTTCGTGAGCCCGGTATTGCGCGCCATAACAAGGTCCGTCGGTGTCATTGCTGGAAGCCGTCGTGATTTCACTTGCGTGATTTCCCCTTGGAATTTCCGAGATTTCCCGATGCCGCTTTTGTTATGTTGTCGTGTCGGTGATCCTGTTTCCGGCGCGGAGCCCCGTTCCGGTGCCTCGGCGCCCTTAGTGTAGTGGTAACACGATAGCTTCCCAAGCTGTAATTGAGGGTTCGATTCCCTTAGGGCGCTCTTGTCGGCTCGATATTGAAAAACCATTTGAAGCCTGATCGTTCGGTAGAAGTATGCCAAAACAGAAAACACATAAGGGCGCGAAGAAGCGTTTTACCGTCAGCGGAACCGGAAAGGTCAAGCACCGTCATAGCGGGACCTCCCACTTGGCGTATCGGTTGACCAAAAAGCGGCGCCGGCAACTCCGGGGAACCGAAGTGGTTCACGAATCCGAAGCAACCAAAATATTGCTTGCATTGGCGGGAAATTTCGACTGATATGCCGAAAACCCTTGAGGTGGCCCGGAGCCGACGTTGAGGGAGCGTCCCCCCTCTGGAAGAGCACTGTCCGGGGATGGACGGGCGGATTGACCGGAAACGGGGTCGGTTTCGGTATGTATCCGGAAACGTGATCGGAACGAACGTTTGGTCAGGTCCGCCTGCCGCGGTCACTTGTCCCTAACTTCTGTTTGTGCAATGACATAAACAGATCGTTCGAGCGGCGGGCGATGGTGTGCGGGAGGATTGCCATACCGTTTACAGTGTAACAATGACCCACAAGAGGCCGCATGGCGGGTTTTAACGCGGATGAAATGTCCCATCCGGACCTTGGCCATGTCGATTGATTTGACGAAAGAAAGCGAGACAAAGCATGAGAACGTTACGTGGAGCGGCACGGCGCCAGTCGAAACGCCGGTTATTTCAGCGGGCCAAAGGATTTCGCGGCGGTCGGGGTAAGTTACTCCGATCGGTCAAAGAAACGCTTATTCGCTCGTATTGTTTTGCGACCCGGGACCGGCGAATTCGAAAACGGGACTTCCGGAGTCTTTGGATTATTCGTATCAATGCGGCAGTCCGGGTGCATGGTTTGCGTTACAGCCAATTTATCGCCGGCTTGAAGAAGGTCAATGTCGAATTGGACCGAAAATCGCTTTCGGAAATGGCGATTCACGATCCCGCGGCGTTTACAGCGGTTGTCGAACTTGTCAGAAAGGTGTTTTAGGTCTCTGTCGGCATCGGTTGCCGTATACGTTTTTCGGCCAAAAAAACATCGATCAGTCACCCATCGGGCAAGGCGGGCATGGATCCTGCCTTGTTCGATTTGCTTTTTCAAGCACCTTGTTGCGCGAAAGCCCGCTTACCGAAACAACGCGGACCGGTCGGATCACATGAGAACCGATCCTACTCGGACGGGAAGTGAGATGAGGCCGTTTGCGCGCTTGTCAAGCGACCCGTTGCGCGAACGAAGCGGCCTCCGGATCGGAAACGGTGATATATCCCCTGTTTGTGACCGCCCTTACGATAATGCGGCGCGTCGTCACTGTCAAAAAGGTCGCCAAATGACACTGGCCGTGGTAATTTCGGAGGAGTTGGTAATCGTTATGTCGAATGGCGGCAAAGGTTTCCACACAAAGCTCATCCCGCTCCGCAGGCGTCAACCGGATGCGGCGCACGCCGGTCGCGTGATCGATCACATGGAGCACGAGCCCCAGAAACCGGTCGATAAAATCCTCCCAAGCCCGGGGTTTGTAGTCGAGGCACCGTTCCAAAAGACCTTGATCGAGATCGGAAAGGGTCATATAATTGCACGTGGTTGATTATACGCGATGAAAACGAACATTGGGTCAAGTCTGCCTGCCGCACTCACTCGCCCTTAACTTCCGTTTGTATAACGACCTAAACAGATCGTGCGAGCGGCAGGCGAATGTGCGCGAGAGGATTATCATGCCGTTTACGGTATACATACGGCGTTGACATGGAAGGGTTTCGAACAGGGAGTTGAAGCGGTGATGGTTTTCGGAATGCCGTCATTTCCCGATATCCGGTCATTCGGGTGTCTGCTTGCAACCCGACGACCATTATACCGGGAGCGATTGAAAATTTTCCGAAGCCGATGCCCGGGAAGCCTGCCCACCGAAACGACACTGCCGAAGGTAAGCAGGCGGATAGGACGGAAAACTGAACCGGCTTCGGTATAAAAAACGTTCCGCTTCAAAACGGATGATAGGACATTTGAATTTCATTGTAAAGAGCAGTTTTTGCCGCTTTTATACTGGAAACACGATGAAAACGGACATTTGGTCGAGTCTGCTTGCCGCACTCACTCGCCATAACGTAATGGCAAATAACAGGTTACACGTTGTGTTCGAGCGGCAGGCGATTGTTCGCGGGAGCATTTTCGGGCCGTTCGAAGTATACCCGATATGCAGGCGGTTTCCTCAATCATTCTCAATTTATCATGGCTGATCGCATTCCGATGACCCGGGAGGGGTACAACAAGCTTCGTGCAGAAATCGACCGGATGGAAACCGAGGAAATGCCGGTGATTCTCGAACGGCTCGCCAATGCCCGGGCCGAGGGCGACCTCAAGGAAAACGCCGAATATCACGGGGCTCGTGAAAGCCAAGGGCTGCTCCAGGCCAGAATCAACGAGCTTAAATCGAAACTCGCGAACGCTTCGATCATCGATCCCTCGACCATGCCGCAAAACGAAGTTCGTTTTGGGGCGACAATTCTGGTCAGGCGTCTCAAGAATAATCGCAAGGAAGAATACACGCTCGTCGGGGCCGGTGAGGAGGATTATGACGCCGGAAAAATCCTCGTGACCAGCCCGTTGGCGCAAGGCTTTTTGGGGAAAAAAGTCGGCGAAAAAGTCGAAATCGAAGTCCCGGCCGGTCTTTTGGAATTCGAGGTGCTTGAAGTGCGTTACGAATAACGCGTCCCTTACCGGGTGACGGAAAATAGGGGTACTATTCTTTGAGTCCCCAAGCAGGAGGCATTACTGCCTTGGCTGGAACCCTTCGGCGAGTCGGCGGCACAACAACAGCTTGTTTTGTTGTGCGGGGTGTGGTAGAATGCCGCGGCTGCTGGTGTTCGTTAGCATATTCTACAGCCAAGGACTTTCGATGAGATACTGCATTTGGAATAACAAGGGCGGCGTTGGAAAAACATTTCTAACCTACTGTCTGGCAACGGAATACGCGATTTGTCACCCCGAAAAAACCGTGGTGGCCGTTGACATGTGTCCCCAAGCGAACATTTCCGAAATGTTGCTCGGGGGCAATGGCGTTGGTGAAATCAAGCTCGCCACCTGTTGCGAAAACGACCGTACGATTGCGAGTTATATCAAAAAGCGGTTTGAAAAAAGCCAGTTTGAACGATTGGGAACCGAAACGACTTTTTTCGTGCCGGTACACCAATATAACCCCAAAATGCCTTCTAATCTTTTTTTGTTGCCCGGCGATGTCGATTTGGATATCTGCGCTGCTCTGATCGATTACATGGGTTCGTCCCCCCGGCGTGGGTCTTGGATGACAAGCCGTCGACTTTTGATTGATCTTCTTGATGTTTTTGAGAGCAACAACAGGAATGACACGACAGTTTTTATTGATTCGAACCCCAGCTTTGCCAACTATACGCAGCTTGGTATTATTGCCGCTGACCGGTTGGTCGTGCCGTGTACCGCCGATTCCGCCTCCATCCGGGGCATCGACAATATCTTGCGATTGGTTTTCGGCGTAAAACAACCCAACGCGACTGCGGTGGATGAAGTATTCGACACTTTTTTTACCAAACTGCAAGATGTCGGGGTGTCGCCGAAAATTCACGCATTCGTCCTCAATAAAACGCGAACGTCAAACAGCAGTGCGGCCGCCGCGTACCGTTCTCATGTGGATGAAATCCGGCGTATCACAACGCAAATTGCCGCAACGCATTCCGTATGCTTTACGGCTACGACAATGTCCGAACGCATCTACGAAATGAAAGATTGCAACACGATCGCGCCGGTCATGAGTTACCACGGATTGCCGCCTTCGGAATTACATCAGAAGCAATATACGGTGTATGACGAGAAGGCCCAGGTTAATCAGACGCAAATTGATCCCTTTGTGCAGGCGCTACAACAGTTGGTCGCCGGTCTTGCGTGATCGAAAAGGGAAATTAGCCGCGAAAAAGAGGGTCTTGTCCGACTTGGTAGGCGCAATCGGGTTCGGCTTCGAGCGGGTCGCCCGTCACGGCGTAGGCCCGGGCCCGACTGCCGCCGCAAACATGGCGATATTCGCAACGCCCGCACATTCCTTTGAAGTGATCGGGATTTTGCAACGCCTTGAAGGTCGGATGCTCCCGGTAAACATCGACAACGGAATCGTTCGGAAAGCGTCCGCACTTCAATGGAAGAAAACCGGCCGGGTAGATTTCGCCGTTGTTCGCGACGAACATGATTCCGCGACCGTCGGTGATTCCCAGCGGAGCCCGACGGCGGACCGGATGGGGCAAACCGTTCTCATTTTCTTCACTGCCGGTTTTGTGCCCGAAGCGGAACGGTCGCGGGACATCCAGCGGATCGCCGCCTTGGCGTAATACATAACGACGATAATGCGGGGCCTCCGTCGTTTTCACCGCAAACGGCTTGCCCCGGGCGTGTTTCCAGAGCTTTTCGAAAGCGATTTCGTACTCGAATGGTTTGATTCGCTCTTCTTCGACACCGCGGCCGACCGGGACCAGAAAAAAGACGGCCCACATGGAAACACCGCGCTGCGCGGCGAGCAGTTCGGCGATATCGTCGATCAAGTCGAAATTCCGCCTGGTGATCGAGGTGTTGACCTGCACGGGAATGCGCAACTCATGGGCGATCGCGATCAATTCGAGCGTTTTTTCGAATGTGCCCGAGAAGCCGCGAAAACCGTCGTGTACCTCCGCGGTCGGCCCGTCCAGACTGAGCCCGAATGCCTGAACACCCGCGTCGCGGGCATGTTCCAACGCCTTACGATCGGCCAACGGTGTAGCGGCCGGGGTCAACGCGGGCGGAATTCCCAAACCGGCGGCATGTTCGATCAGTTTGAAAAGACCGGCTCGCTTGAGCGGATCACCGCCTGTAAAAACGAGATGCGGCTTTCGCGGGAATGAGGCGACCTGACTGATGAGACGCTTGGCTTCTTCGTCGGTCAACTCATCGTTCGCGGGGCTTTCCTGCGCAGAGGCGCGACAATGCTTACATACAAGGTCGCACGCCTGCGTCACCTCGTAATAAAACATGAGCGGATTGATCCCGAAATCCTCTTTCCCGTAAGGACGACGATCCATACGAGAACATTAATCCTTGCGATGTCGAATCTTGGAACGCATTCGACGTTTTTTCCGACCGAGCTTGCGGCGTCCTTTTCCAGTCTTTTTTACTCCCACGTTCTCAACTCCGAAAGGCAAAAAGTTAATCGTTTTATGCTGACGCCAGCCAGATTTCCCGCATGATCCGCCCTCCGAAAAACAATGTCAAACAACATTACCGTCAAACAACAGTGCCGTCGAACAACATCGCCCCTCGGGAAATACGGAAAACAACACCCGGTACAGCACGCGAACACGAATTATACCTTCAAACGAACGATGAATGAAGGGGGGATGCGTGAAAAACGCGGGCTGCGGTGTAATTCGAGCGGTGTCATTCGAGGCGATGTCGCCTGGTTGTGCTTGCCTTGATTGTTCCTGCCTTGGTTGTTCCTGCGCCGCAACTTCGCGTTGGCGAAAATTCGCAAGGTGCAGCGGGCGAAAGGGAGCGGGCGAAAGGGATCGTAGCGAACTGGCGGATGGTGCCTGCTTAGCGGAAAAAGCCGACGTTAAAAGTAAACAATTGCGTTTTGTCGAATTCCGACTTGACGAGCGGGAAAGCGAAGTCGAGCGCAATCGGCGCGGGCCCCATCATCGGGATCGTGATCCGAAATCCGAATCCGGTCGAAACGCGGTAGTCGTCTTGCCAGTCCCGTATATCTTCCTGGACGGTTCCGCTGTCAACGAAAACGAGCCCGCGGATCATGTCGTCGGCGGTAAGCGGGAAAACAAGTTCCGCCGAATTGTAAAATTCGAAGGTGCCGCCGATCCCGGTATTGAGTGCATAAGGATCGCGGGGCGTGACGGAACGGTATTCGTAACCGCGAATGCTGGAAAAACCGCCCGCATAATACCGGTCGTAAATCGGTGTATTCCCTTCGGTAACGCCGGCGGCGCTGCGCAAGGCCAGGACCCAACGACCACTCCGGTCGGGCCGTTCACGGAGCATGAAATACTGGCGAATATCGTACGTACCGGCGAGGTACTGATGTTTGCCGACGGTCTGGCTGACCCCGGCGGTGAAAAGATGGCCTTCCGTCGCAAGATACTGGTTGTCGCGGGTGTCGTGGGTCAATGTAAGGCCGAACGTATGGAAATCATTGTTTCCAAGCGCGGAATACAAGCGCTCCGGGATGGGGGAGATCGGGTGGTACATCCTGATGTTGCCGCCGTTGTACGAAATCGACGTCGAAAGGTCTTTCGTCCAGTTTTTCCCGACGGATATGGTCCCGCCGACCCGGTCTTCATACCATTCGTCGTAAAAGCGCTGGTAGTAATACCCGCTCGTTCGCAGCGAATAATCGAGATTGAAAAGATACGGCGTGGCCCAGGAGACTTCGTAACGCTGGACCTGTTCGCCCGGGACGGCTTCGATCCGGAAAATTTGGCCCTTGCCGCGAAAGGCGTTGCGCCAATCGGCCATGCGGGACGGGTTCTTCGGCCAACGCAGCGCGTCGAAGTTCTGTTCTTCGATCACGAACCGGCCCATGAGCCCACTGTCGGAGTTGACGGCGACGCTCATCATCAATTGGCCCGTCCGGGTTTCCTGGGCGATGCCGTGTACTCTGATCGGATATATCGGGTTTTGCGGCCGCGGGGCCGCCGCCGGATCGCTCATCGGGAGAACCCCCAGGTTGGCGGGCGTATTCCCGGGATTTTCAATCGGACTGACAATGCTTCCGTAAGGGTTGCCGTAGATACCTTGGTTTTGAGAAGGTTGTGCAATCGGTGCCGGTGCCGCGTTCAAACCCGATCCGGCGGAACCGTCGGCGCTGTTGTAAGGATTGTATGGCGAGGCGGTCGGCGCCCCGTAGGTCTGCTGACCAAGGTAAAGCGACCTGGCATGTGGTCCGGCAAGCGGTCCGGTAAGCGGCCCGGAAGGATACGGAGCGGGTCGCGTGTTCATGCCAACCGGCGGTTTTCGAACCGAATGCGGTGTTACCGATTGCGGTGTAACTGATTGCGGTATCACGGGCTGCGGCGTGCGGATACGGAAGAAATTGGAAAAAGCCTCAAGCGATTCCTCCGGATTTGGCCCGGGATTCGTGCCCGATGTTCCCGTGTTTTTCCGGAGCGGTTCACCGGGAACATCGACCGGTTTGCGATACCAAAGGGTGTTCGACGGGGCCTGACCGCGGTAATTCGATTTCTCCGGGGAGGCGATCATTTGCTGTTTTTCCTCGTTGCGGCGACGTTCCTCGTCGACGAGATACTGCTCGGGCATCTCGAACGTGAAATTGGGCAGCATTCCAGTCGCGGGATTCGAATTGAAGACCCCGGCGAAACGGAGGCGACGCTCGCTGTTCTCGATTTCCCTGGTATTCATCAAATCGCCCGGTTTGAAGGAAAGCCGGTTCATCGCCGTCGATAACGCCGTGTAGGGTTCCGCGCCGTCGATCCCGACGATTTCCATCTTGATTTCCCCGACCCGGCATTGAGGACCTTCTTTAACGTGAATGATCAGTTCAACCTCATCGCCGTCGATGCGCGGGTCCGGATTCGCTTCCGCGAAAACATGGCCCCTAATGCCGTATTCTTCCCGGACTTTCCCCATATCGACTTCGACCATGTCCTGGTAGTAAAACTTGCCGATCCGGCTTTTCAACTCTTTTTTCAGCTCTCCCTCGGAAAAAAGTTTGTTTCCGATAAAACGGATGTCGCGAATTTTACACCGGGGTCCCTCATCGACCAGGAAGGTGATATTGACCCAGGAATTCGGTTCCCCGAGTCCCGTGTATCCTTGCGTTTCGTCGATATCGTAATCGACTTTCGCGTAGAAAAAGCCGAGTTTCCGGTAATATGTCGTCAACTTTTCGACGTCCTGCTCCAAAAGCTGCCTCGTGAACTGGCCGTGAATCAAATACCAGAAGTAGCCCGGCTTCGAATCGACTTGCGTTTTCAGCCGGGAATCGCTCGCGATCGTGTTTCCGACGAAATCGACGCTGAGAATACGCTGTTTGACGCCTTCATTGACGAGGAAAACCGCGCCCCGGTCGCCGATCCGGT
>DOMV01000246.1:0-299 GCA_003509805.1 Planctomycetaceae bacterium | reverse complement strand
TCTCCATTTTCTCTTTGGCTTGACGAACGGCGATCGGATCGAGTGCATCGCCCGCCTTGATCCCGGCTTCCTCTTCCAGGCGTTTTTTCGTCAGTTTTTTGTTGCCGACGATTTTGACATAATGAAGGATCGGACGTTCGATGAACCGGTAGGTGACGATATACCCCTGGGGCGTCCGTTCGATCCGGGGTTTGACGTCGATGAAATAGCCCGTCCGCAACAATTCCCGCTTGTCTTCCTCGACCTTCGTTTCCTCGAACGGCCGGTCTTTCCGGGTTTTGATGATCTGGTTGATCTTC
>DOMV01000247.1 GCA_003509805.1 Planctomycetaceae bacterium | reverse complement strand
GATGTTCTCGCCGCGGCGTCACGTTTTTGGACGCCCCGGTGAGCGGGGGCGATCTGGGAGCCCGGAATGCGACTCTTTCCATCATGGTCGGCGGGGACCGTCGCGGGTTCGACGCCGTTTTGCCCCTGTTCGAACTCATGGGCAAAACGATCGTCCACCACGGGGAAAGCGGGTGCGGTCAGCACGCGAAGATGGTCAACCAAACGCTTATCGCGGGCAACATGATCGGCGTTTGCGAGGCGCTCCTCTACGCTCAAAAGGCGGGACTCGAAATGGACCGTGTTCTCGCATCGGTCGAACGGGGCGCCGCGGGAAGCTGGTCGCTTTCGAACCTGGTCCCCCGGATGCTCAGCGGCGATTACGCCCCCGGTTTCATGATCGAGCATTTTCTCAAGGACATGGGAATCGCCCTTGAAGAAGCCGCCCGGATGCGACTCGCCCTGCCGGGGCTCGCCCTGGTCCGGGAACTCTATACCGCGGCGGCCGCGAACGGATTTTCGCGTGAGGGAACCCAAGCCCTTTGGAAAGTCCTGGCGAAAATGAACGGAATGGAATAGGGTTGACTGTCGGCCGGTTGCCGCGACCGGTTTTATACCGAAAGCCGGTTGAGTCGTTNNCGTTGGTAAACACAGCCCGTTTGTTCCGCCCGTTTACCCGTCGGGCTTCAGGGTTCGGGCAGTGTTGTTTCCGGTGGGCAGGCGTTCCGGTACGGCACGCGACCGGCCTCGGGAAATTGCAATTGTTTTCAGTATATCTTGCCGTTCGAAGTATACCGAAGTATACCGTTGACTTGCCCGTCGTTGGGCAGTAAAATCCGGGTATGGAGAGGGCACCGCATGATTCACCGCAAAGCGCCGGGCAGTGCCGGTTCGCGTTTTTTCTCGAATGGGTGTTCGTATTCGGCGTTTTTTGTCTTTATGGAAACTGGCCGATCCCGGATTCGAACGAGCCGTATTATATCGGGAAGGCGATCCATTATTGGCAGCCCGACTGGGTTCCGAACGATTCGTTTCTCGAATCGAAAGATGCCCATTGGTTTTTTTGCGGGACCTTCGGCGCGCTTTCCTTTTTTCTCGACCCGACGGAAATGGCCTGGTTCGGGCGCCTGTTTTGCTGGCTTTTCATGGCTCTCGGCTGGTTGCGGCTGAGCCGGGCGATTCTCCCGGGCACGGGATTCGCCATCGTGACCGCTTCGGCCATGTTGTTTTATCTGGACACGTTTCACCTGGCCGGCGAATGGGTTGCCGGCGGCGTCGAGGGAAAAACCTTCGCGTTTCCCTTCGTCTTTTTCGGCCTCGAAGCGATGGTCCGGGGCCGTTGGAATCGTTGCTGGATATTTTTCGGGATCGCATCGGCATTTCATCCCCTCGTCGGCGGCTGGTCCGTCGTCTGCGGCCTGTCGGCCTGGGCGACATCGACACGGTCAGCGTTGGAGCGGTCGCATCGTCCCGGCATTTTCGCGATGGTTCCCGGCCTGGTGGTCGGCGGCCTCCTCTCCCTGCCCGGCCTGCTCCCGGTATGGACGCTCAACCACGGCATCCCCCAGGATGTGCTCGACCGGGCGAACGAAGCGTATGTTTATTTGCGTCTCTACCACCACCTTCTCCCATCCGCACTTTCGTGGACGTTCACGGCGAGGTTCCTGCTCGTTGCCGCTCTTTGGACCGCGCTGACATTCCTGGCGGCGACGCAATCTAATCACGAAAACGGCAATCACGCGAAACGCAATCAAGAGGAGAACGAGCGGGGAAATCGCGCGGGAGAGCCGTGTTCCACGTTGGCCCGGTTCGTGTTCGCATCGCTCCTCCTCGCCGGAATCGGGCTGGCGATCGACCACCTGTTGAGCGGCAACCTGTCAGGCGGCAACCGTCCGCTTGCCGCGAAATTGTTGCGGTTCTACTGGTTTCGCACTTCCGATTGGGCGGTCCCGACGGGATTAGCCTTCGCGTCAACCTTGTTGTTGCAACGCGGAGCGTCGTCGCTTTTCGAACGGTTTTCCGCGAACCCGGACCGGGTCGTCGCCCGGCTGTGGAAAACCATCCCGGTCGGCATCGGCCTGTTCGCCCTTTACCTGGGCGTCGATTACCTGCTTTTCAACCGCCTGTTTTTCTCCTGGGACGTGAAGCCGGACATCGCCGTCGTTTGGGGATGCGTCTTACTGGCGTTCTTTCTTGCCGCGGTGGGCAGGGAGTTGTTCCGCACCCGCCGTCCCGGGGAGATGCGGCTTTCCCTCTTTTTCATTCTTGTCGGCATGGTGTTGATCGCCCCGGGCATTTCGCTCCTGGCGCTGGGCGACTTGCGCATGCGGAACCGGCAAACCTACAGCCGGATCGATCCCGGAACGCCCTATGCGGCGTCGCGCTGGTTGCAGGCGTGCGACTGGATTCGTGCAAACACGCCGCGGGAAGCCAAATTTCTCGTCCCGCGCGACGCGGCGACGTTCAAATGGAACGCGCGTCGAAGCGATGTCGGCGTGTGGAAGGAGATCCCCCAGGATGCCCCCGGAATCGACCGTTGGCGCGAAACGATGGAGGAACTGTTCGCCTACCGCGACGAGGAAGGCGTGTTGCGCTGGGATCGTTCCCTGCCCGTGCTGCTGTGGCAAAAAAACGAGTCGGAAATTCGCGCGTTGCAGCAAAAACACGGTTTTCATTTCATCCTGTCTCCGGCTTCTCCCGACCTCTCCTCGAAAGCGGGACTTCTTTTCAAGCCGGTCTATCAAAACGAAGTGTATGCCGTATACGAGTTCGTCGCTCATTGACATTCGCGGAGCGGTTTTTTCACGAGCCGGGCATAGTCTTCCCGACCGTCCGGGAGCAACGTCATCCGGTCCGATCAACCGGACCGTGCG
Source organism: Planctomycetaceae bacterium (assembly GCA_003509805.1). Taxonomy (GTDB): domain Bacteria; phylum Planctomycetota; class Planctomycetia; order Pirellulales; family Thermoguttaceae; genus UBA8133. Next base: position 8,417 of record DOMV01000247.1, on the reverse strand, counting down.
GAAAAAGGCGGAGGATCATGGATACGGAAGGCAGTTAATTTCCCGAAGCCGATGCCCGGGAAGCCTGCCCATCGAAACGGCACTGCCGAAGGTAAGCAGGCGGATAGGACGGGCTGTGCTTACCAACGACTCAACCGGCTTCGGTAGAAAACCCGGTTTTATTTGATTTTTCAGTTGATTTCCTTATCCATTCCCTTGTCAATCACATTTAACCCCATTATCATGGAACGGGTATGGATGCGGCATTGTGCGGCGTCCCGTGTTCCCTGTCTGGATGGAAACGGTATGTTTATACCGAAGCCGGTTGAGTTTTCCGGTCAAACCGCCTGTTTACTTTTGGAAAACAGTCTTCTGAATCGTCGGCTTCGGGCAATTTCAACGGCCTTCTAGTATACCGGAAAATATCCCGTAATTCAACCGCCGTTTTCAGGCCATCCGTAGCGGCTGGAACCAGGGACATTGATCAACCGTTTCATTTCGGCGACGGCTTCCTTGAGACCCACCATCAGCGCCCTCGCGATGATACTGTGTCCGATATTCAATTCTTTCATGCCGTCCAGGGCGGCGATCGGAAGAACGTTGTGGTACGTCAATCCGTGGCCGGCATGGAGGAGGAGGCCCGCGTCGACGATCATCCGGCCGGCTTCCGCGAGACGCTCCCGTTCATGCCGCCGTTCACACCCCGGTTTCGCGGTCGCATAGGAACCGGTATGGAGCTCGACGGCTTCGCAACCGCAGGCGATTCCCGCCCGGATCTGCTCCGGTTCCGGGGCCAGGAAAAGCGAGACGACGATGCCGTGTTCCCGCAATTGCGACACGATATTTCCGATCCGTGTCTTCTGGGAAAGGACGTCGAGGCCACCCTCGGTCGTAATCTCCTCGCGCCGTTCGGGCACGATCGTCGCCTGATCGGGCCGTAATTCGCAGGCGATGGAGACGATTTCTTTCTCGCAAGCCATTTCGAGATTCAGTTTTGCCGTGACCGTTTGCCGGAGCAGTTGAACGTCGCGATCGTTGATATGCCGGCGGTCCTCGCGCAGGTGAACCGTGATGCCGTCGGCGCCGCCGAGCTCCGAAAGTGCCGCCGCCCAAACCGGGTCCGGCTCGAATGTCCGCCTCGCCTGCCGTACCGTTGCGATGTGATCAATGTTGACGCCGAGTTCAATCATGGTAATCCGTGAAAAGTTGAAGGAAAACGAAAAAAATGCCGGTCGCAAACCTCATGGACGGGCTGCAACAGGTTTTCAGCCCGGTTGTCACCCTGTTTCAGCCCTGTTTCGCGAGCACGTACGGGCCTTCGGGAATAACGGCAATGGTCGCATCCGCCCCGAGACGCTGGAGTTCGTCGGCAACCGCCGATTCGACCGTCGGGGCGGGAACAACGTAATACTTGCCGATTTCCCGGGCGTCGATTCCTTTGCAGACGACACGCACCCGGGCCTTGCGAAGCACCATCGCCAGTTCTTCGAGTTGCCATTGATTGATCCGGAAATAGTCCCCGTGAATCGCCTCCATGAACGCCTCGGCCGTCGGAAACCGTTCGACGATTTCACCCAAGACCGGATGACCAAGACCACCTTCGCACGCGGCGGCCAAGATGATCGTTCCGCCCGGTTTGACGATGTCGGCGGCGGCGGCCACGCCTTTGATCGCCTGGTACCAGGAATGATCGAGCGGATATCCGGCGGCGCTGGTGACGACGATGTCGACCGGCGTCGGAACCGTGTCGAACACGTATTTTCGGGCAAAACGGATTCCGGCGTGATGCGCTCCCTCCAGATCGCCGGCGAAAATGCCGCCGATGCGACGGGAAGCGTCGATAACGGTATTGACGATAAAATCACACCCGGCTTTCCGGGCAATCCGGAGTGCTTCTTCGTGAATCGGGTTGCCGTCGAGGATGCCGTACCGCGCTTTTTCATGTTCGATAAACCGGGGGGCGTGCCAGGCGCAAATCGTTTCCCGGCCCGCGATTCCCGGACAGATTGATTTCCTGCCCCCGGAATATCCGGCCATGAGATGCGGTTCGATCAGCCCGGTCAGGATTTTAACATCCGCCTCAATGTAGCGACGGTTGACCCGGATGGGAACATCGCGAGGGCTCATTCCGAGATACACGCTCGCTTCGGGATACTCCGCGTCGTGCCATTCGACGTTGTAGGCGTCGGCGATTTCTTCACCGAGAATTTCAACGACGTCGTCCCGGCCTCCCGGTTCATGCAGACCGGTTGCAATCAGGATCAGGACGTTGGCGCCTTCGATCCCGGCGTTTTCGAGCGTCTCCAGGATCGGCGGCAGTAATTCCCGATTCGGGACGGGCCGGCTTCGATCGCTGACGACGATGCAGGCAGTCCGTTTGCCGTCCGCGATTTGGGCGAGCGGCGGGGAAAAAATCGGATTTCGAAGTCGTTCCCGTATCGCCGCAGCCGGGTCTTCGATCGCCTCCATCGGCCGTACATGGAAAACCTTGACGACGTTCTTCGACGGCAGGGTCGCCGTGAGCCGTCCTTTTCCGTATGCGAGTTCGATTTGCATGGACTTTTGATCTCTTGGCTTTGATATCCGGGCTTTGATATCCGGGCAGTGATATCCTGACCCCGATCGGCTTCGGAAATTCCACTGGCTTTCAGCATGTTCACAGGTCAGAAAGAGCCTGCCGCGTCAAGGCCGGTTTATTCCGCCGTTTCTGACGTTTCCGGCGTCGGCTCGCCTACGACCGGGAGAACGACGATCAACGAATAGGCGACGGTCCGTATTCCCGGAGCCTGCCCGGTCAACGAATCGTTGGAACGATTGTCCTGCCCTTTTCGTCGAATCCACAGGGTGATCCGGATCGCTTTCGGCAAATAACCGATGTTGTCCATATTCCACGACTCGATCCATTCGCCGACTTTCCCCAATCCGCCCAATCCTCCGGATGCGGCTAGCCCGGTAGCTTCGCTTTGCCCGCCCGATTGCGCGTCGAAATACAGGAATTCAATCGCCTCGACTTCGGGGGCCAGGAGATCATCGTACCGTTCCCGTTCCGCTTCTTCCCCCTGGTCGATCATGTATTGGGTCGCAAGCCGATCCAATTCACGGCGGTAAAGCCCGTACTTCGGGGCGTCGAGGTCCAATGATCGGCCGAGCGAACCGAGTGCCGCATCCGCGCCGAGCGTTGTTCGCCCTTGCTCCAGGCCGGTGTCTTCCCCGAGATAATACAAGACGGTTTTCGAAGGACTCAACCGGTCGGGAAGCGGCGAGGTCCCGGAACGGGTCATTTTTCCGCCATACATTTCACCTCGCGGCAATCGCGCGGTATCGATCTGGAGCCATTCCAAATCGCCGTAAATCCCGGGAGTCGTTCCCGTAAGCGTTTTTGCGACCTCGGTCGTTGCCCCGGAATCGCCGGAAGAGATCGCCGTATCCAAAAGGCTTGAGACGGCGGCGGGCGGTTGTACGCCGGTAAACAACGCCTGGACCGATTCCGTGTCGACTTCCAGCGTCTCGGTCTTGAGGGCGACGACCGTATTTCGAATATCGCGGGCGATTTTTTCGAGAATGGCCCGGGCCAGTTGTGCCTCGGCGGTCCCGGTTCGCGCGGTATCGAGCGTATACAGGTAAGAGTGCAGCGCGATCCCGATCGAACCGAGAAGGACCACAAGCATACTCATGGCGATGAGAACTTCAACAAGCGTCAAACCGCGACGCATGGAACCCCCACCCGTTTGGTTGCAGACCGATTTGGCCATGATCTTGCCGCGATTTCGTCGCGATTACGTCGTGATTTTGCCGTGAACCTGACGGTTTCAAGACCACCATCGGGGAAGCGCCGGGATCGGACAAACCGGGCAGGGACAAACCGGGCAAGGCCGGACCGGAAAGGATCATCGTTCCCGGAAAATGATCCGCCCGTGGGACATGTCGTAAGGGCTCACTTCCACCGTCACACGGTCGCCGGGAACGACTCGGATACGGAATTTCCGCATTTTTCCCGCAAGCCGGCAAAGAATGACATGATCGGCGTCGTCCAGCTTGACACGAAACGCCCCGCGAACCTCTTCGGTCACGGTCCCGGTCAATTCGATCGCTTCTTCTTTTGTTTTTTGATCGCCGCTCAAAACGAACCTCCGCCAAGGGGGTGAAATGTGTCAGGCATTGCCCATCGAAAGATCGTATACCGAAGCCGGCTCCGCTTTCCGATCAATCCGTTCGTTCACCTCCGGGCAGCGTTTTTCCCGGAGGGGGAGCTCCCTGAACGTCGGCGCCGTGGTCGGCTTCGTGAAATTCCAACAGCTTCCAGTATACATTTCGGCGGCATTTTCTCCAAGGCCCCCCACATTCCGCGTTTCAACATGCTCTCTTTTCCGAAAACACGAAAACCCCGAAAACGCGGAATCGGCGACTGGATCAGAGCAAGTCGCGTTTCGTGACCCGGGCGATTTCTTCAATCGAGGATTGGCCGGCAAGCACTTTTTCCCAACCATCCATGCGCAGCGTCCGCATTCCCTCCTCAAGGGCGACCCGCTTGACTTCCCAGGCGGTCGAATTCCGGCCCGTCAATTCGCGCACCCGGTTCGTCGTCACCATCAGTTCGTAAATCCCGCTCCTGCCGCGATATCCGACCTGGCGGCATTCCCGGCAACCGACCGGCTTGAAGATGTGGCCTCCGCATTCGTTTTCCATTCGTTCGAACGGAAAATCGTCGGGCAGCTCCGCCGGGTCGGGCCGATACGCTTTTTTACAATGCGGACAGAGATTGCGCACAAGCCGTTGGGCCATCACTCCTTCGACGCAACTGGAAACCAGGAACGGCTCTGCCCCCATGTCGATTAAACGGGTGTAGGCCCCGGCGGCATCGTTCGTGTGGAGGGTGCTGAAAACAAGGTGCCCCGTCAGCGCCGCCTGGATCGCGTTTTCCGCGGTTTCGAGGTCGCGGATTTCCCCGACCAGCACGATATCCGGGTCGTGACGCAGGATGCTTCGAAGCGAGGCGGCAAAGGTGAGGCCGATTTTCGCGTGAACCTGTATCTGGCTGATCCCTTCGAGCCTGTATTCGACCGGATCTTCCGTCGTGATGATTTTCGTCGACGCGTCCTTGATCTCGGTCAGCGAACTGTAAAGGGTCGTCGTTTTTCCGGAGCCGGTCGGGCCGGTGACGAGAACGATCCCGTGCGGTAAACGGATCAATTCGCTGAAGGTTTTATAGATCGTCGCGTTCATCCCCAGGCCGCGCAGGGAGAATTCCATCGCATCCTTGTCGAGAAGGCGCATCACGATCCCTTCGCCGTGGATCATCGGGATCACACTGACACGAACATCGATTTCCCGGCCGGAAAACTTGAGCTGAATGCGTCCGTCCTGCGGCAGGCGGCGTTCGGCGATGTTCAATTTGGCCATGATTTTCAACCGGCTGATGATCGCCGATTGAAACCGGTTGATCTCGGCCGGGAAATGCTGGACATGCAACACGCCGTCGATGCGGAACCGGATCGCGAGGCCGTCCTGCTCCGATTCGATATGAACGTCGCTCGCCCTTGATTCGATCGCTTCGAGCAGGATCTCGTTGACCAGCTTGATGACCGAAGGTTCCTGGACCATTTCCGAAAGCTCGCTGCCGTCGAGTTCCAGGTCGTCGAGCAGTTCGATCGCGTCCGGTTCCTTTTCCTCATTCCGCCGGCCGATGAGACCGTCGATCGTTTCGCTCCCGATGCCGAGGTACCGCTTGATCAGCTTGTCGATTTCGGAACGGACGGCGAGAACCGGCTGGATTTCCTTATCCATGATCGACGCGATTTCATCGAGCGGATAAAGATTCATCGGATCGCTCGTCGCGACGATCAGGAGCCGGTCCCGGTGCATTGCGACGGGAAAAATCTGTTCCCGGTGGATGAATCGGGTCGGAAACGTCTTGAGCAGCGAAAGATCGACGCTCTGTTCGACGAGATCGATAAAACCGATGCCCAGCTCGTTGCCGAGAGACCGGAGAACCTGTTCTTCGCTCAGGATCCCTTTTTGGACCGCGAGTTGGTCGATTCGCAGCTTCGGGCTTCCGTTATGCCGGTTCTCTTTTGCCGCCTGGCGAAGTACGGAAAGCGTTTTCTCATCCAGAAGTCCGCTCCGCAAAAGGATTTCACCTGTTTCCATGAAAGAAACCTTTCCGCATTCCGTTCGATTTGCCGATCAAACCATCGCCCGGGCAAACGCCCAAGCCGGCACCCGATCCGTCGCCGGAAAACACGACCGGCCTCGGTGCGGTATGTTTCGGCGCGGTATGCTTCGGCTCAATACGTTTCGGCGCCGTATTAGGGAGAACACCGCCGGCGCGGAAATGTTTCACAAAACGGCGGTTTGCCTCCCTTTAACGGAAAACGTCCGCGACGAGCAGGTAAGGCAGTTCGCCGTAAGCGTAATTTTCGTTTACATAAAGGGTTCCACCGACCCGGACCGGCCGGGTCCGGTAAGCGACCTTGAGGTCGCCGACCAGCGTCACGTCGATCATGTCGGTCGGATTCTGTTCGGGCGAACAGAATTTGCAATGTGCCTGGGTCCGTACCATGATGAAATCGGTAATCCCCTGCAAGCGGCGTCCCTGGTACATATATCCTTTGATAAACACCTTACGTCGTTCACGGCCGAGCCGGATGATTTTTTCCGGCAATTTTCTATCCGGGGTGAGAACCATTTCGTTAAAATCGACATATTCGTATCCGACGGGAATGGAACCGTAATAATCCCAGAGCAACCAACCCAGGCAGCCGAGACCGAGAAGTGTCGAGAGGGCGCCGCCGGCGACGGCCATGTAAAAACCGCCGAGTTCGTCCGGGGCCTTCAGGATTCGCCAGATCGCGATCATTGCGAGCGACAGGCCGACGACCGGGATCAGGAGCATCGACCAGGCTAGGAATGCGAGCCCGGAAATCAGGCCGAACACGACCGACCCCACGGACAGGCCGAGCACGATCCGGTATCCGGTCGGGTCCGTTTTCATCTCGACGCCGTCATAGGTCGCACCGGTCAGGGATTCGTCAAATGCGTTGGACATCTTGGTAATGAGGCTTGAGACTTGAGGCCGGAGGTGAATTATCCAATCGACCCGCCGGTTTATCGAAACACGTCCGCGTCGATCCGGTACGGCGTTTCGCCCGGCGGGGGACTCTTGTCGACCGTCAGGACGCCGCCGACCCGGACTTTTCCCGTACGATGGGAAACGGTCCGGCCGCCGGTTATATGGATCAGCACCGATTCGGTCGGTTCCCGCACCATGCTGCTGAACCTGCTCTGGGCGATCGTTTCGACGATGATGAACTGGTCGATATCGTGTAAATGCTTGCCGGGATACATTTCCCCTTCGATAAACACTTTCTGGGGCAACATGTCGGTCCTCTCCGGATCGCAGGCGAGATCGAGTATCCGTTGCGGCAGTTTACCGGTTTTCGGGTCCCCTGCAATTTCTTCGAAGGTGATCGGGACGTACCCGAACGGAATTTCATAATAGTACGAGTACGCCAGGTAGGAATAGCCGACAAGCCAGAAGACGAGCGAGAGAACGATTCCGGCGACGGCCAATTGGAAACCACCGACATCCTCGGGCGAAGCGAGAATTTTCCGCAGCGCGAAAACCCCGCAAAGGAGGCCGGTCAACGGAAAAACGACCATGCCCCAGCCGAGAATCGTGAGAATCGACAGTACGCCGAAAATCGCCGAGACGACGGCCGGCGGCACGATCGGTTTGTACTTCTCGGGTCCGTCCGCATCCGCCTCGACGAAATCGCGGTGGTATCCTTTCAGGGCGTCTTCAAAGTCGACCATAAACGCGGGTTGGAATAGAAGGGTGTGAAAGCGGCCGGTTGCCCGTCATTTCGAAAGGGAGCTTCCCACATCGGTTCGGTAGGCGATCACCGCGGGAAGATATCCGACGATCGAAGCGAGCAGGATCAGGCCGGGAATCAACGTCCATTCGGTCCACTGGAAATCCCAGAACCGGATCACGACGCCGGCGTAGGCGGCAATGAACGGGCTCAGCACGGCGGTCAGGCAATGTCCGATCACGACGCCGAGCGCGCCGCCGCCGAGGGAAAGCAGGATGGATTCGAGCAGGATGATGATCATCACGGTCGTCCGTTGCGCGCCGAGTGCCCGCATGACGGCGATCTCGTGCCGTCGTTCGTTCATCGAATTGTAAATGCTGACCATCATCCCGATCCCGGCGACGACGATTACGAGAACGCCGATGACGATAAGCACGAACTGGACGTTGCCGATCAGGCCGTCGAGCAAATCCCGCACTTCCCGGTACGGGAAAACCGCCTGCACGTCGGGCAGTTCGTTGATTTCATTCGGCAATTGGAGCGCGTTGAAATCGGCTGTCTGCCGTTCCGCGAACCGGCCGCCCGCGACCTCGTCCGGCGGGACGGTTCCCGGCACACCCGCGGCGT
>DOMV01000377.1 GCA_003509805.1 Planctomycetaceae bacterium | reverse complement strand
TAAAATGGTTGCCGTCGCGGTGTTGAATCACCGAATGTTGCTCGGATATCGTGCCCGGATGGATAAAATCGAGGCCCGCACCGTCGTGAAAGCCCTGCTCGCGACCATCGACGAAGTAGGGACCGCGTTACCGGGAAATATCAAAATGGCGGAATAATCGAAAATACCGGTGCAAAGTCCCGTTGGAAAACGTGCTTTTTTTATTTTTCATGCAATGTACCGCTTTCGCAACCTGTTTCTTAACCTATTGTAGCGGGATTGATTCGCACATGGAAAGCGGAATATACCGAAGCCGGTTGGGTTTTCTGGTCGAACCGCCTGTTTACCTTCGGAAAATTTCAATGGCTTTCAGCATATCCGACGTGAGGGCCCGGTGTTGACGCGCCGAAGGCCGTATTGCGTTTTTTGTCCGCGGATTATTGCGACAATTTTGGTGTTCACGGAATATTTTGAGTTGATTTCAAAACGGTGACGGTTAGAATTACGGAGAGTCTTGAACCGTAGCCGGGTAAATTTTCGTTTTTCATGCCGAAGCCGGTTGAGTGCGAGTAAACGTCGTTCGCTCAACCGCCTGTTTGCCTTCCGGGCTGTGTTATGTCCGCTGGGCGGGTTTCCGGGTCGTCGGCTTCGGGAAATTTCACAGGCTTCCAGTATTTCCAGTATCCCAACAAGGTGTTCCCATGTCGGAGTCCGGCCATTCTCCAACGCCGCGAGGAGAGAAGCGACAAAGCAAACGTGGATCGTTCGTCCCCTATACCCCTCGTCCGAAATCGGCGAAAATGTCCGAGTCGGCGGAAACGACGGCTCAATCCGAGCCGGCGGCGGACGGAAAAGATCGGTTCGGCGCGACTTCTTCCCTGCCGTCGGGCGGCGAAAGCGAACATTCCGGGGGCCACGCCTATCATCCGGAACCCGTTTCCCCGGCATACGCGGTCAAGAAACGGTTGCCGTTCGATGCGCAATACGAGCAACGTCGCTTGGTCGTCCTTGTCTGCCTGTTGTTGTTCACCCTTTGGGCCTATTGGCCCGCGATTACCGGCCTGGTTCGAACCTGGACCGTTTTCGTCGATTATTCCCACGCGTTTTTCGTGTTGCCCTTGACGCTTTTCTTTCTCTGGGGGCGCCGGGACACCTACCCGGGAACGGGAAAACGCTTTGCCTGGCTCGGGTTGGCGCCGATTTTGTTGTCCATGACCATGCGTTGGCACGCGACGAATTACGACGAGGAGTCGATCGAGAACTGGTCGATCCTGTTTTGGGTTCTCGGTATGGTCTGGTTCCTTTACGGGACCCGGACATTCCGCTGGGCGCTCCCCTCCTTGTTGTTTTTATGCTTCCTGTTCCCGCTTCCCTATCGATTCGAAGTGGAATTCCGGCAGTTTCTCCAGGAATACGCGTCCCTGTTCGGGACGATGTTGCTCCAACTTGTCGGGGAACCGGCGGTCCAGATTCAAAACACGATCCAGGTGGGTGATACGGTCGTCAGTGTCGCGGCGGCATGCAGCGGTTTACGGTTCCTGATAAGCTTTTTCGCCCTCGCGGCGGCGTCCGTGTTGATGATGCGGCGGCCGTGGTGGCAAAACCTGTTCGTTTTCGTGGCGGTCATCCCGATCGCGATTTTTTCGAACGCGGCCCGGATCGCCCTGACGACGCTTTTCATGGTCCATGCCCCGGAAACGATGCAGCGTTTCGCCACGGAAACCAAAAGCGCGGGTGCGATGGCCGACATGATCGCCGGTATCGTGATGATCGTGGTCGCCTGGATGCTTTTCCTCGGCATCCTGTGGTATTTGGGAAAGGTGTTCCGGCAAGTGAGCGTCTATGACACGGTTCCGGGCAACTAAACTGGAGGCGGTTGAAATTTCCCGAAGCCGATGCTTGGGAAGCCTGCCCATCGAAACGACACTGCCGAAGGTNNGGACGGGCTGTGTTTACCAACAATTCAACCGGCTTCGGTATAAACGGCAAACGGGTGGAAAATGTCCAAAATGAAAACCGGGAATACGGCACGGTGACCGGAAAACACGTCCGCGTTCGGGAACGAAGCGTGGCGACGGAGAACGCACATCCGGAAGGCAGTATCCATCGAGAGAGAGTGTGAAGCACTTCCATGTCTTACGATAACAGCAATCAAGTGACGCTCGGACAGGGACCGGACGGCGGGATCATCAATCCGCCCGGTTTCGCGGAATATGTTCCGCCGCGCCGGCCGGCCGTGATGGATTCCTCCGAGTCGGGTAAAATGACTCCGCAAATCCTGTTGTTGCTCGTGGTGACGGGTTTGCGCCGCTGTTGGAAATGGGCTCTTCCGACCGGTCTTGTTTTGGGCGCCGCGACGGCGACGGTTCTCTGGTGCGTTTTCCCGATCAAGTACGAGGCGATCGCCTGGCTCCAAATCTCGTACAGCAAACCCTACTTCGTCTACGACGAAAAACTCGCCGTCCAGCAATACGACAAACTGGTCAACACGCAATTCGCGATCTTGCGGAGCCCGATCATCCTGAACAAGGCGCTGGAAAATCCGGAAGTGCGACGGTTGCCGGAAATCCTCAAACAAAAGGACCCGGTCGGCTGGCTTTCGAAGAAAATGTCGCTTTCGAGCCAAAGCAATTCGGAGTTGATCACGGTCGCTTTCGAAATGGAGGACCCGCGCGCAGCCCAATTGGTTGTGAAAAGCATCGTTTCGGCGTTCGTCAATTACAATAACGACGAATTGACGAACTGGAACGTGAAGCTGATCAACCAACTGAATCTGGAGATGAACCGAAAGCATCAGGAAGCGCAACTGCTCCAGACGGAAATCCGCAACAAAACCAAAGAAGCCTCGAAGGTGGGCGCTTCCTCGGCCGCGGAAGGCAAAGGCGTCAAACTTGAGGAAACGCTTCAAAAGGACGTCTACCTGGCGGAAGCGCGGTTCGACGAACTGACGGCCGCTTACGAGACGCTCAAAACGTATCGGGACAGCCAGATCGACGTCCCCAAGGAAATCGTCCAGAACGCGATCCAGAACGATCCGCAACTCCAACGGCTTTTGGCGGAACAGCGGGACCTCGACGAATTGCGGGAACAATATACGATCAAGATTTCCAGCGAACAGGCCCTGGAGCGGTTCGACGCGCAGCGCAACACGCTGACGATGCGGATCAACGAATACATGAAGAAACTCCGGGAGGAAAAGCCGATCGAACTGGCGCAGGTGATGAAACAGAATCTGGACAGTTCGCTCTGGGAAAAGGAACTTGCCGTCAAAGCCCAGAAGGCCCTCGTCGATAAACTGCGGGAAAAACTCAACCAGCAGAAAAGCGACCAGGCGGCCGGGGCGGCGGAAGTGGTCGACGTCGGTTTCAGCCAGGATCAGTTGATGCGGGTCAACACGGTCCTCGACCTGTTGAATACCCGGATCGTCGCGCTCAAAACGGAACAAAACGCCCCGAATCGGGTCCAGTTGAAGGCGGAACCGGCGTTGCCGATGCAATCGAAAACGCAAAAACGGCTGCCCTTCGCCGCGATCGGCGGTTTGGCTTGTTTCCTGTTTCCCTTCGGCCTGGGAGTCGCGCTCGAACGAACCCGGCCGCGCCTGTACCACGTTTCGCAAATCCGGTCCGCCATCCCGAATGTCATTATCGGGGAGATCATGGAACCGCCGGTCGCCTGGGTCCACGGGACGACGTTCCGGAAACGGCTCGCGCGATACCGGGAAAGCGTCCACAGTTGGTGTACCCACCTGTTGCTTTCGCACCCGTTCAACCAATGCCGGACGCTCGCGGTCGCAAGTGTCGCCGGCGACGACGGAAAAACGTTTTTGGCGATCCAGGTCGCCGTCGCGATGGCCCAGATGAAGAGCGGGCCCGTATTGCTCATCGACGGCGACATGCGTGTCGGCCGGCTGCACCTGCTGTTCGGAAACGAGGAACCGGGAATCGGTTTGGCCGACGTCCTTTCCTTTCGGAAAGGGATCGGTGAAGCCGTCGTGCTCAATGAAAAGGAGCCGAACCTGCACCTCCTCTCGGCGGGCAACCTCGACGTTTCCCCTTATG
>DOMV01000006.1 GCA_003509805.1 Planctomycetaceae bacterium | reverse complement strand
GGACGATCACGGCGGGAAACGGTTTCGTACTCGGCGGAGTCGTGTCCGCGGACAACGCGGTATTCGACCATAACGACCCGGAACACCCGATCGCTCCCGGTGAAATGATCGGGACGCTGACGCTGGTCGGCGACGTCCGCCTCGACGGGGCGACGCTGGCCGTCGATCTCGATCGCGAAGGTGCCGAACACGTTTCCGATCTTGTCGACGTCAAGGGAGACGTCACGTTCGGTCCCCGGCAAAACGCCGTCGATATCGGGCGATGGATGAACGGAACCTTCGATATCCTGAAAGCCGATTCGATCGAGGATATTTACACGGACACCGTCGTCGACGGAAAGGAATACCGCGTCAACGAACGTTTCGGGAAAATCACGGTCGGCGGCAATGAACTCGGTTCCCGGCAAATCGCGAAAATGGAACTGAACGACGATAAAACGACGCTGCAATTGATTACGGAAAGCCAAAACATGGGGCTCGTCTGGACCGGGAAAACGAACCGCTCCTGGAACACGACCGACCATAACTGGGTGAGCGCCGCCGGCGGCGCCGACGAGTTTTTCAACCAGGGCGACCACGTCCTTTTCAACGGTCTCGGGCAAGGCGCAATCGTGATTTCGGGAACCGCCATGAGCACCGCCGGCATGGCGATCACGGCCGGCTCCTACGAATTTTCCGGCGGCGCGATTTTCGGAAACATTTCAACGGGCCGCTTCAATTCCGATGGGAAACTCACCGTTTCCGACGCGGAAGTCGTTTTCAACAGTGACGTCGATTTCGAGGGCGGCATCACGGCCGACTCCGGCGCCCAAGTCGGACTGTTCGGTCAAAATGGTTTTGCGACCGCCGGCGAACTCCTCTTCAAACCGGGCTCCCTGCTCGTTTTCGACGCTTCCGACAACAAATTCAAGGGTCGCAGCATCTCGTTCGAGGGCGATGTGGTCGTCACGAACGCGTTGAACCTGGTCCCGGGAACCACGAAACGCTATGTAAACGTCCTTGAAGCGACCGACGTCGACCTCGACAGGATTCGCTTGACCGACTTGTTCACGCGAACCATCGCGCTCTGGGGCCAGACGGCCGATTTCACGTCGAACCGGACGATGGATCTCGTGTACGACCAGATTACGATCGGTCAATACGGGATGCTCAACGGGATTTCATGGAACATGAACGAGGTCGCGCAAAGCCTGAATGAAACGTTCAAGGGGAACGAGATGTCGGAACTCCACGAAATGTTCCTCGGATGCGCGACGAATGAAGAGGTTGACGCGATTCTCGACCAGTTGCGCGGGGCGGAAATCGTCGCCGACGCCATGACCCTGCCGTTCTGGAAACCGTGGCGGACCGTGTTCCGCATGGTTGATCGGCAGGAAGGTCGCGAAGAGATTTCGCCCGTTCGCGTGTTCCGCGGCCAGGCGGCGCGAAGGGTCGATGCCCGCAATCTCTGGTTCGACGCCTATCATTCGGACCTTGATGCCGACAGCGACGGAAACGCCCGGCGGTACGGTATTTCACGAACCGGAATGGTCCTCGGCGGCGATGTCCGGCTCAATTCCCGGACCACCGTCGGTCTCATGTTCGGCTACGGTCGACCGAAACTGTACGGGGAACAACGCGGCCAGGTCGAAGCGGAGGATTACACCTTCGGCGTGTTCATCAAATCGTACTGGAACTGGGGCATCGAATCGTACGGGTACATCGGAATCGGACACCAGGGTTACGAATCGGAACGGGACGTCCTGGGCGGTCGCAGCCGGGGCGAATACGAGGGCGATTCCTACTACATGGCCGGTCGCCTGGTCAAGCCGTACGTGATGAATCATTTCCTCACCCTGTTGCCGACGCTCGGGTTCGACGTTCAAACGATGTCGACGTCCGGTTTCGCGGAAAGCGACGGGAAATACGGCCAGCGGATTTCCGGAAACGATCTGCAACGCTCGATGTTCAACCTGGGTCTCAATTCCCACTGGCGGGTGAACGACTGGGCCACCATCGACGGACGACTCCTGTACGGCCGCCAGATCGTCGGGGAATCCCACGGCGACGTCGACGCCCGNNCCCAGCCATGAATCTCCGGGGTGTCGATCTCGGTCCCGACACCTTCAACGTCGGAATCGGCGGCCAGGCGTATTTGAACAACAAACGTTCGACGCTCCTGTTCGGCGATTACGATTACGATGCCGGTTCCAGAAACTTTTCCAGCACCGTTCAACTCGGGATCACCTCGATGTGGTAAACGCGGACCCCGTTCGCCTCGCTTGGGAAAAACCGGCTTTTCCCGGTCATCGTCGGGGCGGTCACGCTCGTCCGGATCGGCATGGTCCAAGCGAGCGGCTCTTTGAAGATCGGCGACATTTTCCGAACGACGGCCCTGGCGCCGACGCAATGGCTGGAAATCCCCGCATTGAGCGCCACTTCCCTGCCCATCGCCTGACTGGGCCGCATGGTCATCTATTGGTGCGGCGCCGAAGAATGACACGATCGGAGTGAGTCATTGACAGTGAGCCATTGACAGGGGACAATGATACCGGAGGCGGTTGGAATGTCCCGAGGCCGACTCTCGGGAAGCCTGTTTTCCCGTTGACTCCTTCGTTGTCAATTCCAGCGTCGTCCCTTCCCGATCGTCAAGGACACAACAGGAAATTTCAGGGAAATCAATGGTTTTCCGTAGATACCGTAAACGGCCTGAAAC
>DOMV01000179.1 GCA_003509805.1 Planctomycetaceae bacterium | reverse complement strand
GCGCTCGGCGACATGGCCTGCCACCAGGTTACCGTTCCGTTCGACGGCTGCGGACTCCGTGATCCGATCTCGGTCAAGGCGAAAACGAGCGGCCATGATTTCGACAGTTTCCCGGCCAGCTCGGTCATCGAATTCCAGTTCCCGGAAACAGCCGACCGCCCGGCCATCAAGTTCTGGTGGTACGACCGGAAAGGCAACAAGCCGCCGGCGGAAGTGTTCGAGCCGTGGGGCGTCAAACCGGCCGACAGCGGTGTGCTGATCATCGGCGAAAAGGGAGCGTTCTACAGCGCCGACGACTATTGTGGCAGCGCGGAATTCAAGAAGTGCGAACCGCTCCTGGAAGACAAGATCAATCCGGGTTACGCCGAGAAGAAGGGGGGCTTCGACCTCGACAACATGTACGAACTCTTCCGTGCGGTCGATGCGAAGGACCCGAAAATCTGCCGGTCGAATTTCATCGACCGTGCCGGTCCGCTCACCGAAACGATCCTGCTCGGCAATCTCGCCGTCTGGGCCGCCTACCAAGGGGGACCGGATGGGGCGCTCATGGCCGATTGGGGACCGACGATCGAATGGGACGCCAAGGACCTCGTCGTCAAGAATCTCGACGCGATCAGGCAGGCCGAAGGCAGCGAACTCGCCGATAGGATCCTCGGCCTGATTAAGCCGACCTACGCCGAAGGATACCGGCTCGATTAAGAGGAGCGGCTGTTTTCGGAACCATTCCGGATCGAGTACCGTCGCGGTTCGCGGCCTCGCGCATCCCGGCGGTACGTTTTTTCCTGTCGATTGTCTATCGTTTCGCCGTTTTTCGGAAAATTCCCGGAAAAACATTCTTTTCCGGCTGGCTTTTTGACGGGTTTTGAAGGACAATAGGCCGAGGGGCAGAGGCCGAGAGACGGGCCAAGGGACCTCAAGGGCGATGGACCGGATGCGGTTACGATTGCCCGAGGTGGGGGCCGGGAAACCGGCTTCGGTGCAATGCGCGATCGTCGGCATTGTTTCGTATCTCGGTTTCGTGTCGGGAGTTCGGTGCCGCCCTCGTATTATACCGAGGCAGGTTGGGTGTTTTCGGCCAACCGCTTGCTTGCCCTCCGGAAAGTGTGGTTTCCCGGTGGCAAGCTCCCGGATCGTCGGCTTCGAGCAACTTTAACCGCCTTCAATATCCACTGTATTACACTTGCTTTCCGGAGTTTGCGACAGATGAAACGGACAGGATTCACACTGATCGAGCTGTTGGTTACGGTGGTCGTTATCGCCATGCTCGCGGGCATGCTCATGGTCGGGGTTCAAGCGGCCAGGCAGGCTGCGCAGCGAGCCCAGTGCCAGAACAACCAACGGGAACTCGGCAAAGCGATGATCGGCTTCGCCACCGCCAACAAGGGCTTGCCGGGTTATGTCAACAACATCGCGGGTAAACCGCTCTCTTGGGGGGCCGTCCTCCTGCCGAATATCGGGGAAAACGGGCGGTATGAAACCATCTTGGAACACGGGACCGGTACGTCGGGCGACGCGATCCTGGGGCTCGGCATTTTCGTTTGTCCCCTTGCCGGAAAGAGCTCGGCAAGTGAACCGGCGTTGAGTTATGTCGTCAACTGCGGCACCTGGGATTCCAAGGAGACGCCCGCCGTCGCCAAATACGCCCTTTTCCAGGACCGTCGCGGCAGCAGCAGCACAGCCAAAGTTTCCCTCGACGCGGACGGCATTCCCGACGGTCTGGGAAGCACGATCCTGATGTCGGAAAATCTCCAGGCGGACCGGTGGTTCAGATCGGCGTGGGATGCCGGTGATTCCGGTGACGATCCCGATGACAACAACCCGACGAAGAGAAACATCGCTTACGGTGGTTTCGTCTGGAGCCATCCGAACGAAACGACACGAACGCCCAACAACGGTGTCCTGCGTATCAACAAGGATATTTCCGGTTTTCCGTCCGATGATCTGGACCGTTTCAACAAGTACGCACGTCCCGCGTCGAACCACCCGGGGGTGGTCATGGCGCTCTACGCGGACGGCTCGGTCAAGACGGTGGACGATGATGTCGAAGAAATCGTCTACTTCAGGGCGGTCTGCCCGAACGATGCCAAAGCATGTCAAGGCATGGGCTGGTAAACGAGCGCAAAGTCTATCGTCAGACATAAAGCCGGAAAGACGGCGGTCGAATTGACAATTGATAATGGACAATGGACAACGAGGGACGCAAGCGGATTCCTCGTTGGGACGGCTGAATTGCGTCTCTTCGTTATCAATTATCAATTACCAATTATCAATTATCAATTCCTCCACCTCCGTTCCGTCTTTTATTCGGTCGGGGTTACGGTTTCGGCGGGCGCGGGTTCGCCTGCCGGGATCGGAGCGGCAAACGGGCTGGGAGCGTCACCGGACGGCTGTTCGGCTTCTTCCTTTTTCTTTTCTTCCTCTCCTTCCGGTTTCTGCGGCTCGTCGTCCGTCGGCTGGGTCACGGTCGGCGTGTGCTCACCCGAGGCCGGCGGAACATCGGGCGCCTGATGTTCCAGCGGATAGAAATTGGCCATGACCTTGATGTAGGCGACGGAAACGGAATCTTTCGTCGCAAAGCCGACAATCAGCCCGGCCAGGAAACCGACCAGCAACAAGAGGCAAACCGGCGTTTTTCCACAAGACTCTCCCTGGGCAGCGCCTTTGTCGGCCTCAGCACGGAAAACGGGCACAAAAATTTTGCGCATCAAACTTGTCATCACTTTCTCCTTTGCTAAACGGGACACAAATCGAACGATTCAACGATGTCGTGCGCGGATGATATTCTCAATTTATGAAAAAAGTTCCGGTTTCGTCCGCGACCGCCGAAACCGAAAACAATACAATTTTCGTATGATACCATACCGGTTCCCCGTTTGATAGCCGGGGAGAAACGATTTTTTGCGGAGCCGGTTCATCGGGTCGGTTCCGTCGGCGCTTCCCCGGCAATCGCTTTTCGATAATTCGGATGCCGCGATTGACCGGTAATTTCGTACAGAAATCGACTCGGGACGGTCGGCCGGGGTTTGCCCCATTTCATCCTCTCCAGAGCCATGGTGAGCGTGAGCCGGCGTCCGGCTCGCGTAATCCCGACATAACAGAGCCGGCGTTCTTCATCGACGGCGGAAACGTCGTCTTCCGCGGCGAGGCTCCGGTGGTGCGGGAGCATGCCCTCTTCCATGCCGACCATGTAGACTTCGAGGAATTCAAGCCCTTTGGCGGCGTGGAGCGTCATGAGGGTCACGGAATTCTTCGCGCTCGTTTTTTCCTTTCCGCTCGCGAAATCGGAGCCCGCGAGCGAGGTGTCGTCCAGGAACCCCTGCAAATCGGGCTGTTCGTTTTCGTTGACATAAGCGGCGGCGGCGTTGACGACTTCGCCGAGCGATTCCCAGCGGGTCGAACGTTCGTTTGGATCGGCATACAACCGATCGATTTCGCCCCGGTAACCGATCCGTTCGATCAATTCGGAGAGCGTTTCGGCACTGAAATTCCGCGACAATTTTTCCCGGTATTCGTCGATCAGGGAACGGAACGAACGCAGCGCGCCGATCGTTTTGGGCGACAGGTCCGCCGCGTACCTCGCTTCAACCGTTGTTTCAACGGCCCTTTCAACGGCCGTCTCCGCCGCAGTTTCAACCGCAGTTCCAGCGACCGCGCTTCCGGGAAAATCGCCCCGTTCCGTCGCCGCCTTGACGACGTCCCACACGCTCACCGAAGCGGCCAAGGACGATTCGAGCAGTTTTTGGACGCTCGACTGGCCGATCCCTCGCGGCGGCGTGTTGAGGATGCGGAGGAGCGCAACTTCGTCCCGGGGCCGGTTGAGGACTTTCAGGTAGGCGAAGATGTCGCGAACCTCCTTTCGGTCGAAAAACGACTGGCCGCCGATGAGCGTGTACGGAATTTTGGCGGCACGGAACTCCATTTCGAGCGCGCGCGGCTGTTCGTTCGTCCGAAAAAGCACGGCGAAATCCTTCGGTTGCCGCTTCGTCGTTTCGAGCCGCGTTTTGATTTGCCGGACGACCGTTTTCGCTTCCGTTTCACCGTCCTTGCATTGAAGGATGCGCGGCGGCTCGCCGTCGATCGTCGAGCGCAGCCGTTTCGCATGTCGGGTCGCGTTGAACGTGATGACCCGGTTGGCCCATTCGATGATCTGCCGGGTCGAACGATAATTCTCTTCGAGCCGAACCACTTTCGCCTCGGGCCAGTCCTTTTGAAAGCCGAGAATGTGGGTCACTTCAGCCCCGCGCCAACCGTAGATCGCCTGGTCGTCGTCGCCGACCACGCACAGGTTCCGGTGCTTTCCGGCGAGGTCTTTAACGATCCGGTACTGGCTCATGTTCGTGTCCTGATATTCGTCGACCAGCAGGTGATCGAAACGGCCGGCTTCCTCTTCGAGCGCCTCGGGATGGCGTTGGAACAATTCCTCGGTCAGGAGCAGGAGGTCGTCGAAATCGACCGCACCCAGGGTTTTGAGCGTTTTCTGGTAACGACGGTACGCGAGGGCGGCCAAATAGTCCTTGGCCCCGAACCGGGGATCGTCGAGATGCTCGGGCCGTTTTGCCTCGCACTTCCAGCGACTGATCCGGTAAAGCAGGTCGCCCGGCTTGAGCGCGCCGGTGTTCACCTTGATTTCCTTGAGCACCTGTCGGGCCACTGATTCCTGGTCGCCCCGGTCGTAAATCGCGAATCGGGCCGGATAGCCGAGTCGGGTGATATGGCGCCGCAAAATACGTACGCAAAGCGAGTGGAAGGTCGAAATCTCCGGTTTTTCCTTCCGCTTTCCGTCCACACCGCCGTCCGCGCTCTTTTTTGCGGCGTGATTCCCGCCGCGTCGACCGAGCAATTCGGTGATCCGCGTCTGCATTTCCCGGGCCGCCTTGTTCGTAAACGTCACGGCAAGGATGCGGCTCGGACGAACGCCGCTTTGGATCAACCGCGAAATCCGGTACGTGACGACCCGGGTTTTTCCGGTGCCCGCGCCCGCGAGAACGAGGAGCGGTCCCGAAAGAGTTTCGACGGCGGCGGTTTGGGCGGGATTGAGCGACATGGAGAGGGAAGCGGGGGGAAAATCGAAAAACCGACCGTTGCGTTTCAAACGAGGAGAAATTGTTGTTTTACGCGAATGGAAGCCGGGAGCGCAACAACATGAAGCGACCGGGATTTACGCTTTCCCTTCCGTTCGCCCGCCACTTCGCTGTACTTCGTTCCGGGCTTTCATTTTTTCGCCGGATCATTCGCGCTTCGCCTGCTCCATCAGGTGTTCCATGAGCGATTCGGCGCGGGCGGCGTTTTCACCGAGCGCGGAGGCGATCGTTTCGGCCATGCGGATCTGCTGCTCCAACAGTTCGCGGGCCTGGATAATCGTTTGCTCGCGCAACGTGTCGAGCTGCGATTGGTTTTTCTTCTGGCTGGTGATATTCATGAAAATTCCGACGAACTGGCGTTCCTCCGGGAGCGAGTACAGCGATTGACGGCACACCAGGTTGTAGGACGGATGCTCGACCGTTTCATCGATCTGTTTTTCCGGATTCGCGAGCAGTCGTTCGAACGGTTCCGGGTCCATCAGGTAGGANNACCGCGTTGCTGCACTGGAAGAAGGTGCGGAACGTCGGATTCATGCTGATGATGTTCAAATGCTCATCGAGCACGACGATCCCGTTCGGGTTCGTTTCGATCACGCGGTCGACCCGTTGGATCGCCATGCGCTTGACGTACGGCAGGCACATTTCGAGTTCCGCCAGGCCCTCGATCACGGCGATCGCCTTGTCGCGACAGGACGGGTAACCGCAGGCGCCGCAATTGAGCCGGTTTTCGGGGTTCGTTTTCCCCGTTTTCTCATACACCTCGCGGATCGCCTGCTCCGTGATTTCCTTGCGGAGGGGACGTACCGGGATTTCGAAACGCGTCGTCAGCGAGGCGATCAACGCCCGGTCCTCCTCGTCGAGTTCGAAGGCGTCCTGCGGCGTTTTCGGGGAATGCTCCAGGGCGTCGGCATTGTATTCCAGGATATTGAACCGGGCCTCGAAAAGCGGGACCTTTTGGCCGTTTGCCGGTCCGCCGGCGCAGCCGTGCAGGCAGAAAAGCGGTTCGATGAACTGGCCCGGCCTCGCTTCGGAAAGCGCCTGCTCGATGCTCGTAAAGCCGGTCACGGCGAGAACCCGGGCGTCGAGCATTTCGGCGCTCCAGCCGGCCGTTTTCACGCAACCTCCTTCGAGCGGGAACAGCCGCGAGGCCCCATGCGGATTCGCGTCGAAATCGCTTTCCTCGAAACCGGAGATTTCGATCTCTTCCTGCCGGATCCACTCGAAAAACTCGTCGAAGGTCAGCACGCAATCGATCGTACCCGGGCCGTGCGTCCCGGCCGCCTCCGCTTTTTTGGCGGTGCAGGGGCCGATGAAGATGACGTGGGCGGTTTCGCCGATTTTCGAACGGATGAATTTGGCGTGCGCGACCATCGGCGAATCGACCGGGACCAGGCGGCGGATCCATTGCGGTTGGTAAAGACGCACGTATTCAACCAATGCGGGGCACGCGGTCCCGATGCAAGGTTCCTTCGCATGGTTTTTCACGTATTCCGCCGTGGCGACGGCCGTGTAAAACGCCCCGATCGCCGTTTCGCTGACATGGGCAAAGCCGAGCCGCCGCAGTACCGAGGGAATGCGACGCCGTTGCCACGAGGGGAAAAAGCCCGCGAAGGAAGGGGCGAGGCTGCATGCGACCTTTTCCCCCGAGGCGATCAGCCGGGTTGCCGGTTCCAGATCGTTCCGGAACATTTTGGCCGACTGCGGACATTCCCGGACACAGGTTCCGCAGGCGAGGCAGCGTTCCGCCACGACGGAAGCCTGCCCCGCTTCCATCCGGATCGCCTTGACGGGACAGACGCGAACGCAGCGGTAACAATCGCGGCAACGTGCCTTGTTCGTGTAAACGACCTGGGAAAACCGGCTCGGCGAAGTGGGGGTAGACATGAAAACGTACAATGTCGATGCTGTTTATGCCCTGCGATTTCCTGGGCAAGGACGTGATATACCGGAAACGCGATGAAAACGGACATTGGGTCAAGTCTGCCTGCCGCACTCACTCGCCCCTTACTTTTGGTAATGTTCGTAGTCACGCGAATCGTTTCGAGCGACAGGCGATTGTGCGCGAGGGGATTATACTGAAGTCGGTTGAGTTTTTTCGGTCAATCCGCTCGTTTACCCCTGGAAAACGAGCTCCCTGCAAATCGGCTTCAGGAAATTTCAACCGCCTCCGGTATATCATGCCGTTTGCGGTATCAAACCGGGAAAAACCGTTCCTATTAGA
The DNA here is from genome assembly GCA_003509805.1 of Planctomycetaceae bacterium. Taxonomy (GTDB): domain Bacteria; phylum Planctomycetota; class Planctomycetia; order Pirellulales; family Thermoguttaceae; genus UBA8133. The sequence goes on along the minus strand of DOMV01000179.1, from coordinate 1,836 downwards.
ATGCCGGCTCCCGCCACGGTCAACGGACCCCTCGAAAATAAATGGCAACGACGGCACCGATTTTCCGTGTTTCGTATCGATACGACTCGGGCGTTTTCCCGCTCGATTTTGCAGCACATGTTTTGTTCATGCCGTTTGTTCATGCCGTTGTCCGCTCGGAGAATAGAGTCGCCCATCCTGATTTTTGATGCGATGGAAATACTTTACGCGATGGAAATACAGGGAATTACAGGGGAAGTACAGGAAAATACGGAAAAATGCAGGAAAACAGAGGGGAAATGTCGTAAATCAGAGAGATCGGCCTTATTTGGCACGTTTTTTGCACAGTACATTAGGCGTGTGTAAGCTCATGCTGTTCGTTTTGCGGTTCGTCTTGCCGGGCGTTCGCGGGATGGACGCGGGATTACACAAAAAACGTCGCCGTCCTGTTTTTGCCCGCTCCCCCGCTTGCCAAATGTGATTGTATCTGGGAGAATGGAGCAGGCATGGTTTCGGACGAAAGGGAATGTCCACATTCGCTTTTTCATACACGGAGAAATTTGATATGGCACGCTACAGTTTAGCAAGTCTTTTTCTGGTCGTTTCGTTTCTGGTCGGCGCGACTGCGCGCGCGGAGTTGATGACCGATTTATACGGCGTTGACATCAACGATGGAAGCGACGGGATGAGTCTTTACTCGTACTTCAACGACCTGTTCGGTACGGACTACCAAAGCAGCAACGATCTGTACAACGATCGCGGGGTCGCGCCGACCTCGACCTGGGTGGTCGACGGCGACTGGCAGATGGCGGCGCTGGTGAAGGGAACCGCCGCTTTCGATCACCGTTTGATCATATCGGGCGACTCGCTGGACGGAAACATCGTGCTGGACGGCCGGGGGATGGGCTACCAGACGGATGGAATGATCGCATGGAACGACGGGCCGCTTCCCGGCGGTGTCGGCGGTGAATTTTCCTTCGGCCTCGACGTCTACGGTTCTCCCCGGATAAACGGCGTGAAGGATCCGTTGTACATCTGGTCGTCGAATCCGGGCGACAACCTCCTGGTCGACGGGAACACCTTGGATGTCCGCATGATCGCCTTCGACATCACGGATGTGTACAACGCGAAAAACGCGGGGACGTTCGACTCGGTTTACATGTACGCCTGGGAAGACATGCACTCGGACGGTTTTCGTTTCGGCGGCTACAACGATCCCCGTTATGGCTACGTCGCAAGCGAAACCTGGGCGCTTGACCGGGACTACCAGGACGCCATTTACGTCATTGCAAACGTGAAGCCCATCGAGCAGAACGTCACTCCCGAGCCTGCGACGTTGGTCATTTTCGGTTGCGGTTTGGCCGGTCTCGGCTTGGTGTGTCGTCGCCTGAAGAAGCGTGCTGAAAAACCGTGATATTGAATGCCGTTGAAATTTTCCGAAGCCGGGTGTGTGCCGCGCGAGCGGCAGGCTCCCGGTGTTTCGCTTGGTCGCCGACGTGAGCGACTGTCCGCAGGTATACTGGAAACGCGATGAAAACGGACATTCGGTCAAGCCTGCCTGCCGTAATTACTCATCCCAACTCCATTACAGAAAATTACTTAAACGATATCGTTCGGGCGGCAGGCGATTGTGCGCGGGAACAATTTCAGGCCGTTCGAAGTGTAGAACCGAAAGCGGTTGAAATGCCGCGAAATTCTTTCCGCAGCCGACCATGTGGATACTCGCGACTCCTTGGGCTCTCTTGGCATTGGCTGCGGTTCCGCTCGTGTTCGGGATCTACTTTTTCCGTACCCGTTCGCGGCGGCGCGAGGTCTCCAGCCTGTTTCTCTGGGTCGATCACACCCGTTCGCAGCAGG
>DOMV01000459.1 GCA_003509805.1 Planctomycetaceae bacterium | reverse complement strand
TGGCGCCGGTCGGGACCGGCCGGGCGCAGGTCCACGTCCGCTCGGCCCGGTTGTAGATGTGAAGCGTGTAGCGATCGTCCGGCCCCGGTGATCCTTCCGTATCGGTGAACGTGGTTTCGGAAAGAAAATTCGAAATGATTTTCCCGTTCCTCGTTATCATGTAAAAGAAATTTTCCGGCGGATAGTCGTCCCGGGTGCCGGGATTCCAGGTCAATACCGTTCCCTCCGCGCCGGCGGCGATCTCCAGGGCGGGGATTTTCAGGTCGGCCACCACGTAGGGCGAAACCGAATTGATCGTCGTCGTTTCCGTTTCGGCATAAATGTAATAAATATTGTTTGGAGCGGGATCGGTATCGATGAAACCGGTTCCGGTGAGGTTCCCGGCGATCATTTCGTTGTTGCGGAGAACATGGTACCGGTATCCGGGACCGAGATCGTTCCAGCGCAATTCGATTCCCGCCTCGGTCCTGTCGTGCTCCGTGAACCCGATCGAGGGCCGTTCCGCGGAATCGGCCGCACTTGTTTCCGCGATGAAAGCCGTCGGCGATTCCACGGGCGGACTGCAAACGGAGAGGGCCAACAGTTCGCGGTTTTCCAACGATTCCATGCGAAGCGAACGTTTTTTTCCGCCGGAAGAACGATCGTATCCTGAACCGGACCGGTCGCTGAAAAAATCGAAAAGAGACGACATGATATTTTTTGAATTAACAATTAATAATGAATGACCAACAACGATTCATTATTGTCCTCCTCAATACCGGAACAGGAAGGTCCCGGAAGCCGATTGCGTCTGGTAGTGTTCCGAGAACATGTACGCGTAATCAAAGGTCCATTCCCACGGCCCGCTTTGCCGTCGCAGGGCGATGCCGACATCACCGATATTCCGATCGGCCAGGACGCCGCCCATCCCGACCGGGACGCCGGAACCGACGGCCCAGACGTTATATCCGGTCGAAACATCGGCGACATTGGCAATATACCGGGCCCGTATTTCCTGGGAGAGCATGCTGTTTCCTTGTCGCATTTCACTCAGGAGTCTCAGGCCCATGGGCAACATGACCAGGTTGCCGGTTGCGGCGTCGTTGTGAAAGGCACCCCTGTCACGCCAGTTGAAATCGGAGGCGTTCTGGTAAAAATGGCCGTACTGGACGCCGAACATCGGGATGAGCCGTGAAAAACCCAGCCAGAAGCTTTTTTCCACGTCGAGCGAGAAACCTGCGATGCCGTTTTCATAGGAACCCCGGAGTTCGTCGACCCCGTTCCACTGGGAAAGTTCATTGTCCATCCCGGTCCAACCGACGGTCGCCGTGACGTCGAAATCGTCGCGTCGCGTGTTGAAATACAGGTAGACGCCGCCGAATGTCGTTTTGGCGTGGGTTCGCATCAGATCGCCGGAACCGTAGCCTCTTCCCCAGCCGGCGACGCCGGCGACACCGATCCGGTCGAAGCCCGAACTGCGATCCATTCCGAACAGGAACCCGTACTGGTCGTTCACGAAACCGCTCGCGAAATTGCCGCTCCGTAACCCGAAACCGCGATTGTTCATGTAGAGCGAACCGATCCAGGTGTTTTGCCGGACAGGGGCAATGCAAGGATCACCACCGGAATGACAACGCGGATCGAAGGAATTGCCGCAAACGTCACTGCATGGAGTTCCCAGCCCGCATTGCCCCGGCCCGCATTGCCCCCGATACGCGTCGCCGATACGATAGGCGGAACGGTAGGCGACATTGTCGCGGGGCAGGAATCGAAGGTAATCGACCACCCGGTTCGCCGTGGCAACCATGATCGCCGGGCCGCCGGCAAGGTTGGCGATATCGAAGCCCGCTTGGATGGAGGCGTCGACCGTATCGTCGGCCGCACCGTAAATCGTGTAATCCAGGAAAGGATTCTCACCCGGCGTGTAATCGTCGTAGACTTCGTTGATGCCCTCCGAAACGCCGTTGAAGGCCGCCTTGTGCCGTGAAAGGGTATAGTACAGGTTTTTCGTGCCGTTTTCATCCCAGAGCAACTCCGAGACGTCGTACAGGCGTCCGCCGTCGGCGAGAATCGCGCTTCCGTTTTCCTTCACGAACGAATCGAGGTTGCGACCGATGTAAACATCTTTCTCTTCGCCGACGCGCATGCCGACATAATTGCTGAAATTCGTGGAAAGCGTTCCCCCGTTTTCGACGGTCAGGCCGCCGCCCTGGATCGGCGCGGTTTCCGCATCTTCGCTCGCGACCAAGCCCAGGAACCCGTCTTTCCCGACGGTAACCGGCGTATTTTCAAGTCCCGCGCGGATGATCGTCATGGAGGCGTTTTCGATGTTCACGCCGCCGGTGAGCGTGTGAAACGTATTGGCGTCCAGGTACAGCCGGGCTCTGTTCATCACGGCAAGGTTTCCGTTACCGGCAAGGTATCCTTCATCCGCACCGTTATCGGTAAAGGTGTAGGAGCCCGCGTCGACACGGACCGCTCCCGGGTTGACGGCTCCTTTCAGAACGACCCGGGAAGGACCGGCGCCGTCGAAAATCGCGGTGTCGCCGTTGTAAAAATCGACGTTGTTCCAGTTTCCGCCGCCTTTTCCCAAGCCGGCCGACCAGGTGCCGTTTCCGCCGCTTTTCCAGCGTTGTTCGAGCGGACTGCCGTTGGAGGTGAACGTGTAGGTCCAACCGTCCGCCGCGTTGCCGGTCCTTGTCACGCCGGAACCGGCGCGATAGCCGCTCATGTCGAAATCGGTTCCCGCGAGCGCGTTGGAATCCGCGAAAATCCGCAGGAAGACTCCTTCGTTGACGGCAAGGGCAATCAGCCTGGCCGGACCGGATTTGTCCACAAGTACCGTGTCCGCCGTGATGGACAGGCTGCCGCTGCCGGCGCTTTGGATGAGCGAGGAACCACCGGTGAAGGTGAAACGGTTGTCCGAATTCGCGGCATTCCCCCTTTGCAAATTGATCGTCCGGCCGCCGTCGAAATACAATGTTCCGCCGCCGACCGTCATCCGGTTCGCCGTGCCGTTGAAAATCAGGTCTCCTTCGAGTCGAACCGTCCCGGAACGCAGGTCCAGGACGCCGTTTCCGTCGAGTCCGGCCATTCCGGCCGTTCCCGCATTTCCCCCGGGTCCCGTCTGACCGTCGTCCTTTTCACCGCCGGTTCCGGCCGGTCCGGCGATACCGCCTGCGCCGCCTTTTCCGCCGAAATAGGTCGTTCCCCTGAAAATCGCCGTCGCGCCGTTGATGACGATGTCAGCGTCGCCGCCGTTCCCGCCGTCGCCGCCGTTTCCACCATCACCACCTTGACCGGGATTTCCCGGCAAACCGACGGGGTGCGACGGGACACCGAATTCGGCGCCTCCTTTACCGTATTTCCCGCCCATTCCACCGTGACCGCCTTGTCCGCCTTGTCCGCCGTCGCCGCCGAATCGGGCATTGTCAAACGTAATCGTTCCCTTGGTAAGGATCAG
>DOMV01000371.1:1376-2643 GCA_003509805.1 Planctomycetaceae bacterium | reverse complement strand
CTGCGCTTCCGGCTGTCATGTCCCGACAAACTTGAAGACGGTCTTGTTACCGGTCGGAAACCGAAAACCAAGTCTTGGTTTTTAGGAAAATCGTGGTATAATTTCTTCGACGGCCTCAAATCGGGCGAAGTGTAGCCGAACCGGGCCGGGGAAACAAGAGCATTTTTTCGCGCACGCCGAGCGTGCCGCGCCTTTTTTTACGAAAGGTTTATTCCATGTCACACGATCAGGAACACGAACCGATTGACGCTTCGCACGGCAACACGCAAAGCCCGGCCAATCCGGGTCGCCGCCAAATGTTCGGGCAACTTCTCGCCGGCGGTGCCGCAATTGCCGCCGGCGGAGCCTTGGTAAGCAACGAAGAAGTCGTTCTGGCCACCATGCTCGAAGGTGACACGAAGAACGCTCCGAAAGATGTCGAGGTTGACGGCTTGTCCGGTGCTTCGCGAACCCACACAAACTGGGCGAAATACGCCGACTTGCAGGAAAAGGTGACCACGGCGACGATCAAGGGTGTCAAGTTCAGCAAAATGATCCTCGGCGGCAACCTGATCGGCGGTTGGGCGCACGCGCGGGACCTGATTTACGTGTCTGAACTGGTCAAGGCCTATCACACCCGCGACAAGATCATGGCGACGTTCAAGATGGCCGAAGCCTGCGGGGTCACGACCTACCTCGGCCACAGTTCGCATATCGGCCTGATGACCGATTACTGGGAAAAGTGCGACGGGGGGGTGAACTACATTGCCGATTGCGGCGACATCGACGGGGCACTCAGGACGATTGAACTGGGGGCCGACGCGGCGTACATTCAAGGCGAAACCGGCGATCGGCTGGTTCGCGAAGGAAAATTCGACGAAGCGGCTGCATTTCTCGAACGGGTCAAGAAGGAGGGCGTCCCTGCCGGACTGGGCGGACACCGGATCGAAACGATCCGGGCCTTCGTTGAAAAAGGGCTCGAACCGGACTTCTGGATGAAAACGATCCACCACGGCAATTACTGGTCGCGGCAACCGGATCGCGGCGAGCGCGACAACGTGTTCTGCCGCAAACCGGACGAGACGATTGCGTTCATGAACACGCTCAAGCAACCGTGGATCGGTTTCAAAGTGCTCGCGGCCGGTTCGATTCATCCCCGGGACGGGTTCAAGTACGCCCTCGAAGCCGGGGCCGACTTCCTCTGCGTCGGCATGTACGATTTCCAGATCGTCGACGACGTGAACCTCTACAACGAAATCGCGAAATCCGAACTCAAACGGAATCGACC
>DOMV01000371.1:486-1299 GCA_003509805.1 Planctomycetaceae bacterium | reverse complement strand
CCCTTCGAGAACGAAAATCTTTCGCAGGACCCGATTCACGGCTACATCCCCTTCACGGCAGATGGGGAACGGTGGTTGATCGATTCGCCTTGGGTCCAGCGTTTGCGGCAGATCCGGCAACTGCAAACCGCGTGGCTGGTCTACCCGACTGCGGAACACACGCGGTTTCAACACTCGCTCGGGGCGATGCACCTCNNCGAGCCGGATGATCGACCGCCTGTATCCTTCGCTTGCCGAAGTCTGTCGCGGAGACCTGCCGAGCAGTGCGTATGTCGAGTCGCTCGTCCGGATTGCCGCTCTGCTGCACGACGTCGGACACGGACCGTTCGGGCACTTTTTCGACGAGCATTTCCTCGCCGAATACGATCTGACCCACGAAAAGCTCGGTGCGCACATCATCCGCCGCGAACTCGGTGATTTGATCCGGGCGATCCGAAGTAATCCGAACGGCAAGCTGGGCGACGGGGAAACGCTCGACCCGGACCAAGTTGCCTTCCTGATCGTTCGACCGGACAAGACGGCAAGCGACGCTTCACACCCGACCGCGCGCTGGTTAGGTTTGTTGCGCTCGCTGTTTTGCGGTATTTACACGGTCGATAACATGGATTTCGTGTTGCGCGACGCCTACATGACCGGGTTTACCGGCGGCCGGGCCTTCGACATCGACCGGTTGATTCATTATTCCTTTTTCACGGAACGCGGGCTCACGGTCCACAAGAAGGGATTCGCGACGCTCACCCGGTTCATCGCGGTCCGGGCCGAACTGTTCCGCAGCGTCTATTTTCACCGAACGGTCCGCGCGATCGACCTGAC
>DOMV01000371.1:0-364 GCA_003509805.1 Planctomycetaceae bacterium | reverse complement strand
AAAATTGGCAATGCTTCCTGCGCCGGGATATCCCTTGGATGCTCGCGGGGGAAACCACGGCCCTGTTCGCGAGCGACGGGCGGGAACAGGTGAGTATTTTCTCGCACGAGAGCACTTTTGAAGCGGCGGTCCGGGCGAATCTTCCCGAAGAATTCAAGTCGATTGCGATGCACGTCGATATTGCGCGGCACCTGCATCGCCCCGGCGCGGTCCTGCCAAGCGCGGGCCGGAATTTCCTCTACGATCCGCAAACCGGCAAGGTCGGACCGCTGGAAGAGGAGGAACTCTTCCAGCACATTCCGCAAAGTTTCCGTATTTGCCGGGTCTACGTTGCGGAACCGGAACACCGCGAAGCCGTCGCGAC
>DOMV01000060.1 GCA_003509805.1 Planctomycetaceae bacterium | reverse complement strand
CAGAAAGAAATCCGCCGCCGCCGCAAACGCCGGGCCAATTACGCCGACATGAAATCCAAGTTGCCGAAAGCCGACGCGGCCGCCAAAGTGAAGTTATGCGAGAAGTTGCGTAAAATGACTCCCGGCGCCGACGACCTCATCAAGGCTTGGGGACTGGAATAACGGACGTTTGGCGATGTTCCGTTGAGAGCGTTTGGTCGGCCATGCACGAAAAGCCTGTTCTGCGGTTGATTCGGGTAGGCCTGTTTCGACCTTTTGCGTTGGCGGAATGTGAACGGCAGTTTGCAAGTGCGGCGCGCGGAGGAGTGGCTTCGGCGTCCTAAACGTGCGTCGCGGGTTTGTCTGATCGAGAGCAATTTGAGTTGCAAGAAGTTGGAGAGCTTCGTTCTCTAGCACCTTGCGGTCCACAAATTTGTTACGATTCCAGTCACTGCGCCGCGACAGGCAACTCCAGACCGCCAGGAATCTCGCACGGCGTCACACCGCCAAACGGATTTTCGAACGCCGCGTTTCATAAATACAGCGCGAAGGACATGGCTACGAAGGCGGGAAACGTCGCATTCGTGCGACTGTCGCTTCGTTACGAAAACAACAAAAACCATTTGCATTCCTCTTGACCGTCCGAAAGGCGAGCCCGGTTCGCCCCCCCAACGTTTTTGCACACAGTGGGTTTGCTCATGCGATCGTCGGCAGAGCTTGTCAAAAGATCGCCTACGCCGAGGCCGCATTTTTGTTATAGTATCGAAACATTATTTGTCGCAACTGAAACTGGCGACGATGGAGCGGGACTGCGAAGAGATCGCTTTCCGTTGCGCGAAGGAGAACGCAGATCGTCTGGCCACGTTTTTGCAACGCGGCTGCTCGAATTGTCGGAGCGGGAACCCCGGAACGCGAGGCGGAGGAGAGGCGGAAGGTTGCCGCTAATAAGAAAGCCATTATCGTTACTTAATGCGCCGGCTGCGAGCGAACTCTGCCGCGCCCCGGATTTTCAAGCGTGAAACGAATTGTTGTTTCTGTAATTTGTCTGTGTCTTGGTTTACGGTGAATTGTTGTAGCGACAAGCCTGCCGCTTGCGCGGTGGCCGGAAGTCTTGGGAAGTGCGAAGCTGGCCGGGGCGGTGTTGGACCGTCTGACGCGGAAATCGTTCCCTAAGTGATGTTTTGCAGGCAATTTCGCTACGCTTTCTCAAACTTCTCAATCGGCGGCGTGGGGATTTCCTTGATAAGTCGCTCGATGACGTCTTCGTTGGTCATTCCCTCCGCCTGAGCCTGAAAATTCGTGCTGATGCGGTGCCGCAACACGGGAATCGCACAGGCTCGGATGTCGTCGATGGACACGGAAAAACGGCCGTCCATCGCCGCCAATGCCTTGCCGCCGTGAATCAAATATTGTCCAGCACGCGGCCCGGCGCCCCAATCGACCAGTTCTTTGACGAATTTCGGTGCCGAATCGTCGCGAGGGCGTGTTGCCCTGACCAACCGAGCGGCGTACTGGACGATATACTGGCTTACCGCCACGCTACCGACCAGTTTTTGAAGATTCACGATCAGTTTACCGCTCAAAATTTTCCGTACCTCGGCCTTTTCGCCCCGAGTCGTTGCGGCCAGAATTCTCTCCTCCTCCTCAAGAGACGGATAATCAATCTTGATGTTGAACATGAACCGGTCGAGCTGCGCTTCCGGCAACGGATAGGTTCCCTCCTGTTCGATCGGGTTCTGCGTCGCGATCGTGAAAAACGGATCGGGCAGCGCGTAGGTCGTTTGGCCCGCCGAAACTTCGCGTTCCTGCATCGCCTGCAACAGGGCCGCCTGTGTTTTCGGCGGCGTCCGGTTGATTTCATCGGCCAACAGGATGTTCGTGAACACGGGGCCTTGGACGAATCGGAAACTGCGCCGGCCATGTTCGTCTTCATCGAGCACGGTCGTTCCCGTGATGTCCGAAGGCATCAGGTCGGGCGTGAACTGGATCCGCCCGAAACGGCAGCCGAGCGCTTTGCCCAACGTACGGACGAAAAGCGTTTTGCCAAGACCGGGAACGGATTCGATGAGGATGTGACCGCCGCTGAAAAGGGCGACAAGCGTTCCCGTGACAAGCTCGTCCTGGCCGACGAAGACTTTCGCGACTTCGGTACGGATACGCCGGTAAATATCGCGATACCGCAACACCGCCGGATTGATCGGACGTTGCTCGGGTTGCACGGGTTGCTCAGTTGGTTCGACGGGTTCGGTCGGAACGTTGACCGCTTCGGGAAGCGGCGGCGGGACGGGCGTGCTCATGAATGTGGACACCGGGTGGTATGGAGTTGCTTTATTGAACGGGATGAACCGGCCATTTCGAGAAATTTGTATTCCAACGCTCTACATTGAGGACAATGCAGCCTTTCGCTAATTCGAATTGCCACCTCGGTGTCGGTTTTCTGACCGGCAACTCGTAGGACAGCACTTTTTGCATTTGCGTGCAGAGCGCATTCTCCAAGTTGGCGAGAAGGCAAATGTAAATAATCGGCTTCGTGATCTTGTTTTCCGCATGACGACACAGGTACGTGTCGCGAAATTTATATTTCAGTTTCTTACGGAGCTCGTGTACACCATCCCCGCGGTCATATTGAGCGGGATCGTGAAAATCCTTGACTTCGATGAAATACCAAAGATTTTCGCTTTCGACCAGAATATCAACGGCCTTCAACACTGTCGCGCCATGATAAGTCGGTTTCGTATCATCAGTTTCGTCGAAAACAAAGGCGTCGAGTACGTCCCGAAATTCAAAGAGATAACCTCCGGCTTCAATCCGCTTCATTTTTCGCCTCCCATCGTCCGCCGGATATCCCTGTCGATGAAACTCCCGAACGTGTCATCGATTGTGTTCGGCGAAATTTTTGCGTATTCGTCCGTAGAGGCACAAGTGATCCGGTCGGTTTGGGGAGCGCGAAAAAGGCTGTGGAACAAGACCTGATCTGTTTTTTTCATTTGCAGATCGAATTCCTTCAAAACTTCGTAGTCGTGTGTCGCAAGAAAAATCTGGACGCCGAATCGCCGGAGTTCGAGTAAAATTTCCACAATCGGACCAATCAGTTTCGGATTGAGATTCGCTTCCGGTTCATCCCAAAAAAGAACGGACCCCTCCAATAGTATTCCGTTTTGAATCAACACCCAAAGCAAACCTAATTTTCGGTAGCCTTCGGCCAACAGCGTAAACTCCAATTTCCCATGCTTGCTGTGCAGAAGAAATTCATCGTTTTTGACGATGACCCTACCGTCCATCGCCGTTTGAAGCTTTTCGAGAATCTTTCGACGTTGCCTGCCGTGTGGCCCTTTGAGAATCGGCATATACGCTTTCCGAAGGATGTCCACATAGATTTCCTCGAAATGGATTTCACGCGCATGGTACAAGGAAAGAAAACCGGGCGCATTGGCCATCATGTCTTTGACGGGAATGTAGACGGTTTCGATCTGTCCTTCAAACCAGGATTTCCGATGCTCTCGAATTTGTGTGGGCCTGGGTTCGATGGAATGATTGGACAAATGTAATCCCAACGCGATTTCATTGCCATCCGGCATGGTGCGAAAAATTCGGACCGAACCTGTTTTACTCCCGGTTGAGCGATTGACTAAACGACCGATTTGTCTCCCGGATGGGAGAAAAACATTGTTGATTTTTTCGGCAAAACTTGCTTTGCTCTTCGTAATATCACATGCCGCATACGCGACTTTCATAAGGTGGGTTTTTCCCGTTCCGTTTTCGCCGATGAATATATTGATTCCCGGCGAAAATTTTACTTCCAATTGTTCGAAGGCGGTGAATCTTTCAAATTTTATTTTACTCAGCATGTTCCATTCCTCTATTCCGTCAGCCTGTCATGATCCCGGGTATTCCGATAGAATGTACGATGGGAGACATGTTTCCTCCGGCGGCGGGAACCCGTCTTATCGAATTTCCACTTCATACCAAATCGTTTGAAAATCCGATTTCAATTCGACTTCGCCGCCGTTCACCGCTTGCCGTTCTTCGCGGCGATTGCCGGATTCGTCGAGGGGCCAATACCGGATATGGCCGGCAAGACCGGGTTCGACGAACTTGATCGTGGCCGTAATTCCTTCGCACAGTACCGGCGGCTTGCCCCAACGGTTGCCGACGGTGACCCGGTCGTCGCCGAGCGATTCGAGTTTCATGTCGGTGTTCCGCATTTCACCGGTCGCGACGAGCAGGAACCGCCGCGGCGTTTCCCCGTCCCGGCTGATCCGGGTCAGTGAAACGGTCGCCCAACCGAGATTTGTTTTCTCAAACAGAATCGCCGATTCCCCGAACGGATACATCGTTTTTCCGTTGACGAATCCGGTGAACAGACGGGTATCGTCCGATGCGGCGGACAGGAATCCACGGTTTTTTCGCGTCAGATCGACATTCATGTGGATACGGTCGCTCGCGCCGGTGAACAGCGTCTCGTCCGGCGAAAAAGCGGAAATTTTGGGCATTTCCTTGATTTTTCCGGAAACATCGACGGCGACGCGTTGCGTCAGGGCGATTCGCCGATCAAGTCCCAGGCCGGAGAAGCCGAGATTGTATAGGTGTCTATCCTTTTTGACGATTTTCCGTTCGTTTTCAGCGGTCAAGGGGGCGACGACCGGATCGGCCGGGAGACCGTCGCTTTCGAACAAATTCCGGCATGCGATCATGTGCGCCATCTGATGCGTGTTGCCGGCCGTGTCGAAAAAACCGGTCGTCATCCGCGGTTCGACGTTTGGCGAATGGGAATAGGCGAACGGAAAAATCCCGTCCCAATCCTGGAAGGCCCCGAACGCCGCAAGGATCGGCAATCCCTCCGCCGCGTATTGATTCGGGTACGGATGGTTGTATTCGCTGACCGTGAACGGCTTGCCCTCGACCCGTTTCGTCGCGAGGTTGACCATGATTTCCCGGTCCAGGTAATTGACCAGCGCCCGGTTGCGCAAGTACCAGTTGTTGCCGTCCCAGGGGCGGCCCGGAAAATCCGGGTGGTTCCAGTAGGCGTGGACGTCGCAATAATCCATTTTCGCCTGTGCATGGGTCGAGCCGTATTCGAGTTGTGTGCCGCAGACCGGCTGCCGGACCTGGACGTCCTCTTTGAGAAAACGGTGCATCTCGTCCCAGTACCGCGCTTCGACGTCGAAAAGGAAATCGCAGAAATCGTCGACGGCTTCGACGGGACGGTTCCCGACGTCTTTTTTCCAGATCACGGGAACGGTTTTTGCGGCAAGCGATTGGTCTTTCTTCAGGCCGATCTCGCCGCCCGGTTTCAGCGAAAGAAAGTCGATTTCATACACGGTTCCCGCATGCAATCCGCCCAGCGCGATCCGGGCGTCTTCATCGTCCGAATCCGGCGCAAACGCGAACGAAAACGTGTCCCATTCTTCCGTGAGCGGAACGACGGCGTCGAAACCGAGTCCTTCCCACGGCTCGTGGTTCATGCGGACACCGAGGCGGACCTCGCTTTTACGGTTCGCCTTCGCCCTGATCGTCAACGTGTAAACACCATCCTTTTCGACGGCGAATCCGCGGCCGATCAATTGGGGATGCCAGGCGACCGCTCCTTTTTCACGTACATCCAACCGGAGCACGCCGTCGGTATTCGTGATCGGGGCGTCCGTCCGCTCGTCGGTTTCCCAGGACCAGCCGTCCCCTTGGGGAACGTATCCATCGGAAAAACCGGCGTTCCGGAGCATCTCGTCACCGATGGGAGCGCGCCGGCCGCTCCACGCCCTGCGTAGCGCCTCCTCGTTTCCGTATTTTTTTTCGAGCCAGTCGTTCCATGCGTTTCGCAGGTCGGCAAGGAAGGGATCGCCGATGACGTCGAGTCCGCCCCAGCCGCCCCACATGCAAAGGATCGAATTCTCATTGTTGATTTCGATCATCGCGACGGCGGGCTCTTCCCGGTACGCCCTTCCCGTGTACGGATTGACATGGGTCAACAAATCGCGAGCGTATTTTTTGTTCGCCTCGATGAAAGGGCGGTAATAATTGTCGATCCCCTTGTCGTGCATGGGTCGGTTCACGTTTTTCGGGAATCCGTCGCGCTCATCGAGCGAACGTGAAACATGGAGGTTGATATTGACGTAAATCCCGCGTTTTTTGAGGGCAGCGACAAAATAATCGAGTTTGTCGAGTTGTCCCTGATCGAGCTCCATCTGTGTTTTGGCGCCGCGTCCGCCCCAAATGTCGTGGCTGTCCATGTGATGCAGGCGGACACAGTTGATTCCGAATCGGGCAAGCCGGTCGGCCATTCGGTCCGCGGCTTCGCGATCGAGAAAGTTCGCGCTGAAACAGGTATTCGTCCCCCAGAATCGAATCCGCCCCTTTTCGGTGGCGAAATGTCCGTCTGCGACATGAACAAACCCGTGTTTTCCGGCGGGAGCGTCGAGCCGGTCGGAAATGTCGGTCGCATTCTTCGGGGCATCAAAGGAAAGGACGAACGGAAAAAGATCGCTTTCCGCCCCGTGCTTTTCGGCAAAAAGAACCGTCGGACAAGCCGCGATGAAAACGGTGTACAGGACGAAACGAATGCAACGGGACATAAAAGTTCCTCCACAATTGGGCGTCACGAGCCGGGAAGCGTCGTTCCCGGAGTTTTTTTTGATTTGACAAACAAGCGTTTTTTATACCGAAGCCGGTTGAGTTGTTGGTAAACACAGCCCGTNNCCTTCGGCTGTGTCGTTTCCGGTGGGCAGGCTTCCCGAGAATCGGCTTCGGGAAATCTCAAAGGTTTTCAGTATAACCGTAAACGGCCCGACAATCCTCCCGCAAACAATTGTCTGCCGCTCGAACGATCCGCTTAAACACTTTCAAAAACAGAAGTTGTGGGCGAGTGAGTGCGGCAGGCGGACTTGACCAAATGTTCGTTNNTTTTCATCGCGTTTCCAGTATGACCGCTCCTTCACGGTCGCGGCTCGGATTGGGAATTTTTAGCGGTTCCCCGAATATACCGCACATCGAGTTCCGGTCGCACCGGGATATGCCCATAAATTTCGATATCGGTATATCCGAGCATCAGCGCCGCCTGGACGGTTTGCGTTTCGGAAAGACCGAGCCAACGGTTGATGGGCTGCGAATGCCGGGCCGCCTGGATAAAGTACCCGGCCCAGCAGGCTCCGATACGCATGGCGGCGGCGCTGAGATCGAGCGTTTCGACGGCGATGGTACAGTCGACCTCGGGCCAAAGGGCATCCTCCTCCGTGTAGGCGACGGCCAGGCAGGGGGCGCCGCGAAGGAGATGATCGACACCGTCATCCCAAGCCTGTGCCAAACCAAGCCCTCCTTCGACGGTGCGCATCCACTCGGCTGTCAGGGACCCCAATTCCCGCATTTTATCCCTTCCGTTGACAACGACCCATTTGACAGGCAGGAGATTCCGGGCGGTCGGCGCCCAGCGGACGACATCGAGCATTTGTTCGAGCGTCCGTTCGTCGAGCGGTTTGGCACTGAATCGTCTTATGGAACGTCGGCTGCGAAGGAGTGTGGCAATATGTTCGAATCGCGGAACCGCATCTGTGGGAATCGGCTCACACTGCCGCCCTGAAACGTTTCCGACCGAAATACCTCGAACGGGGCAAATCGCGACGCAATGGTAGCAGGAAATGCACTTTTCGCCCGCGTCGGGAATCGGTTCGGGAATGTTCTTCGCGCCTTCCACGTGAAACAAACGGTTGGGGCACGAAAGAACGCAGCGCTCACATCCGACGCAGAGGTATTTGTCGACTTCAATTCTTGGCATGGAAAGACCGGTCGGACGCCGTCGACGCCGAAAAAGACAATCAAAAAGACAAGCGAACAAAAAGACAATCGAAGAACGGAAACGAGACCACGCCATTCTACCGTGGGCGGATTATCGCTGCAAGAGTCCCAGGAGTGCCCGGGCGTTTTCCGACGTTTTTCCGAGCACGGAGACCGCCGATTGAACGAGAAGCTGCGAGCGGGTAAGCGCCGAAGTCCATTCCGCGAAATCGGCGTCCCGCAGTTCGCTGTTCGCTTCGCTCGCATTCGAGATGAAGTCGACGAGGTTGTCCATGTTGACTTCGACCTGGTTTTTCTGGAAAGCGCCGATGCGTCCCCTCAGGAATGTCACTTGTTCAATCGCTTCCTCGACGACCCGATAGGCGCCTTTCGTGTCGTTTTTCATGCTGTAGACGCCCCCGGTGCGCAAATCGTCGAGCGAACCGCTGATGCCGCCCAACCGGGTCACATGGACGCTGGGCATCGAAATACGGGCCTGCTGATTGTAATCGGCGTCCTGGCCGAGTTGCATGATCGCGCCGCCGCCGGTAATCCGGACCCCGAACACATCGCCGGCCCGGGCATCGTCGCCGATCCAGATCGACATGTCCAGGTCGTTCGTGATCGACGAGGCGACATTGCCGACGCCGACGGCCAGGGTACCGTTGATGAGCGCTTTGACGTCGAGCCCGATGGACCGCTCCATGATATTTCCGTATCGGTCGGCAAGCGGGAACGAGCCGTCGAGGGATTTGATCGAAATGAAGGAATCCGTACCGTACCCGAGTGAGTAAAACGTGATGCCGAGGCTCGCATTATCGGAATTCCCGAGCATCGGAGCGCCTTGCGGTTCCCCGTTCCCGGGAGTCCGGAGCGTTCCCCGGTCGCCGATCCGGAGGTATCCGTTTCCGTCCGGCGGCGTCGCGCTTCCCGGTACGCTTTTGGGAATCGAGGCCGTGAACAGTCCTTTCGTCGACTCCGAGGAATTGATGAGCGCAACCGCATCGTTCGCGGTAAGCGTCGATCCGTTCGGGATCTCGATGGTGAGCTGTTTGGTCGCCGCATCGAACACAACCGTCGGCTCCGTCAGCGCCCTATCGCCGACGACGCCGATTTCGACGTTTTCAAGCCCCGTGTCACTCCGCCGCGCGGCGATCGTCAGCACCGCATCCCTGCCGCCGGAGGAAAACAACGTCGCAACCGGCGCCGCAGCGGTCGCTTGCGAGGAAGTATTCCGGTCGCCGTCGCCGAATACGGCATCGGGATAGCGGGTGGCGGCCAATTGGGCAGCGGTGTCCGCATCCGTGCAGGTCCCGGGATCGTAGGATGCCTTGAGGGGTCCCGTCCCGATGTCCGAGGTGCCCTGGGTACAACTCGGGAGCGTCGGATTGTTCGGATCGATGGAGCTGACGCTGATACCGTATCGGTCGAGCACCGCTTTCGATTCCGGGGTTGTCGGATAATCGAAAAATCGGACCAGATCGTTGGCCGTCGTTTTGACGATGCCCTTGCCATCGGTTTCCAGGTGAATCGTGATCATGCCCGGAGAAACGCATCCGCCTGAAAAAGTTCCCATTTCCGCCCCCGTTTCGCCGCCGATCCCGACGTAATTCGGATCCGTAAAGGCCGGCGGGTTCGCGGGATCGTAATACGATTCCGGGACGAATGCAAAAAGGGAATTGACCGTCGGATCGCTTTCGATGAGCGCCTTCATGTCGTTCATCGTAAACGGCGCCCGGTCCGGATCGGCGGCGCGGCCGGTGAAATCGGCGGAAATCGTCAACTTTCCGGTCGCCGGATCGTAGAGAACCGAATCGCCGCCCGTTCCCCCGAAAGCGCCCGAATCACGGAAAACGACCGATGTTTCATCGTATTGCGGGCCTTGGGAAAGAGCCCGGAGCGTAAAGGAGGTTCCCGGGTCGAAGCCTTGAACATCGACGGAGGCATATCCGTAGACGGGTGGAAACGTCGTGTCGTCCACGGAAAGCGATGAGTTCGGCTCGCTCACGAAACGAATCGGCGGCGTTCCGGCCGGTGCGAGAAATTGCAGGCGGTTCCGATCGTTCGTATCTCCGTAATAGGACACGTCGGCAAAGGGACTGACGGTGCCGCGGCCCGTCGTGCCGCTCGGGAGCGCCGCCGAGACGATCCCGCTCCCGTCCGCATTTTTCAGCTCCGGGGCGTTGTTCAGGAGATTGACGACGTCCTCGGCCGTCGTCAGGACCCGGCCGCCCGGAACGGTTTGAAGCAGGATTTCGATCGTGCCCGGCGTGTTTCCGTCGTCCTCGGCGTAACGGACGCCGAGCGTGTCGTTTCCTTCTTTCGAGGCGGTGTATTTGACTCGCAGATTCCCGGCAAGGCTTCCTTCCCTGGCGGCCGTCAGGATGACGTCGTTGTCGGTTCCATACGAGGTCAGCGCGATGCTCCCGCTGGTCGAGGCCGTGTATACTTTCGCCGCCACCCCGGTCGAATCGCTCGCCCGATTGATCGCCTCGGCGATTTCCCGGACGCTCGCGTTTTGTTCGAACTCGAAGACGTCGGCGCCCAAGTTTCCGGCGATTTGCAACTTGACCGGTTCCGTCGTCGCGCCGAGCGAATAGTGAAGCGAGGCTTGTTGGGCCGTTTCGAGGATTTTGACCGACACTTTCTTTTCGTACCGGCCCTCGAAGTTCGCCTGATTGATGGCGACTTTTTCCGCCTTCCCGGGGTCGACGCCGTATGTCGTGAAATCCAGCGAACCGTCCAAGAGCGTCGTATCGAGGTATTTCGTCGAAGCGGCGATCCGGTTGATCGCGTCGAGCGTGCTGTCGACCTGTAACTGGAGGACGGCGATTTCTTTATCCGTGGAAGGGCCGGTGTTGGCCGCCTCGGTGACGATTCCGCGCAACTCGTTCAGCATCAGGTTGATCGACGCCAGCGCGCTGTCTGCCTGCGACAGGACGGATCCGGCCCGTTGGCAGTTGGCGACCGCCTGGGTCATCGAGACGATATCCGTCGTCAGCATCGTCGAGGCCAGAAACTTGCTTGGATTGTCCCGGCCCGAATGGACGGCGATACCGGTTGAAAGATTCCGTACCGCTTTATTGAACAGATTCGTCGAGCGGTTCAGCGACGTTTGCCCGATGAGCGAACTGATATTCGTCCTGAAATTCGACGGCGTGATATTCGGATTCGACATAAACCATCCCTGGTACGAAAACGGCTCCTCCGGAGCCGGCCAAAATCAATGAGACACCGTAAACGGCCCGATCATCCTCCCTCTCGCCATCGCCCGCCGCCCGAACGATCCGGTTATGTCATTATACACACAGCGGTTAGGGCGAGCGAGTGCGGCAGGCAGACTTGACCAAATGGTCGNNGTTTTCATCGCGTTTCCGGCATACGTTCGCAGCATACGTTCGCAGTATGATCGGTCTTGCGGCGCTACGCATCCGTTCTCCGTCCCATTCCATCACTCCATTGGAATCGCTCCCGCGAGCAGTTCGGCGACCCGGACACAAAAGTTTTCATTCATCACGAGCACCTCGCCCCG
>DOMV01000002.1 GCA_003509805.1 Planctomycetaceae bacterium | reverse complement strand
TCGGGCGACGCGTTCTCGGGACGGGGAAACGACGTGGTCGCCTGACGCGGCTGAAAACGGGCGTCGCCGGCCGGGAACCGCGTTCCCGGCGCATTTTTCGGCCCGTTCAGGAAACGGTGGACCTGACACCGTACGATTCGTCGTGCCGGAACCAGAGTTCCAGGAAAAGCAGCGACCAGATGCGATAGGCATGGTCGAATTCCTCTTCGAAATGCTCTTCCAAAAGGTCTTCGATCTCCTCGCGACGGAACAGTCCCCGCTCCAGCGTCCGGCGATCCAGCAGCACGTCGCGGACATGATTTTTGAGCGGGCCGCGAAACCAGGGCGCAAGCGGAACGCCGAATCCCATTTTGCCCCGCTTGTGAATCGCGTCCGGCAGGATATCCCGGAACGTGTCCCGGAGAATGAATTTTCCCGTCCGGCCGTGCATTTTATGGACGGCCGGCATCCGGACGGCAAGCTCCACGAGTCGGTAATCGAGAATCGGGCACCGGCATTCCAGCGCGTGGGCCATCGAGGCGCTGTCGGTTTTGACCATCAAATCGCAGGGCAAATACGTCAGGATGTCCGTCATGCTCGCCTGCGACACCGCCCCGCGATGTTCCGTCTTTCGAAAAGCGGCGTCGATGAAATCCCGGGGAGCGTGGTTCGCGAGTCGGCGCCGGAAATCGTCGGCATACAATCGGGAACGCCGCGCGTCGTTGAAAACGGCGATCCATTGCAGATAACGTTCCGATTGTTCCATGTCGAGCCCTTCGAGAAAACGCCGCAACCGCCGCGCAGGAGAACGTTGGCGCGTGGAATGCGGGATGCTTCTCATCACGGGACCGGCCAGGAAATGCCGCAGGAACAGGGGTAAACGGTCGGCGTATTCTCCCAGCCGGGCCGCCCGATAGCGATCGTATCCGGCAAAAAGCTCGTCGCCGCCGTCGCCGCTGAGCGCCACGGTGACATGGCGTTTGGCCGATTCGCATAAATACCAGGTGGGAACGGCGCTCGAATCGCCGAACGGTTCATCGTACTGCCGGACGAGCGCCGGGAGAACGCGATCGATCAGGTCCTTCGGATCGGGTCGCACTTCGAGCCGTTCATGCTCCGTTCCGAACGTCTTGGACGCGATCCGGGCATACCGGGTTTCATCGTACTCCTCTTCGCCGAAACCGATACTGAAGGTACGGACCTTTTGGGACGCCAGCCGCTGCATGAGACCGACCGTGATCGAGGAATCGATCCCGCCGGAAAGAAATGCGCCGAACGGCACGTCGCTGCGAAGCCGGATTTTGACCGCGTCGGTGAGAATGCGGCGCACTTCCTTCGACCATTCATGGTATTCGAGCGCCCTGTTTTCCTTGTCGATCCGCGGATTCCAGTAGCGCCGGATCGTCAACTCGCCGTTTTCAAAGGTCCCGTAATGACCCGGCGGCAGTTTCCAGATGTCCCGGTAGATCGTTTTCGGATGGGGAACATACTGGTACGTCAAATAATCGTCGATCGACGTCGGATCGATTTCCCGGGGAAAACCGGGCACTTCGAGCAGCGATTTCATTTCGCTCGCGAAAAGCAGCCGGTCGCCGATCATGGCGTAAAAGAGCGGTTTTTTGCCGATCCGGTCCCGAACCAACAGGAGGCGCCGCCGCGGCACATCGTAAAGCGCGAAGGCGTACATGCCGTTCAGTTTTTCGAGGAATGCCTCGCCGTGTTCCTCGTACAAATGAAGGATGATCTCGTAATCGGTCCGGCTGCGGAACCGGTGTCCCCGCTGTTCGAGCGGTTCCCGCAGTTCTTCATCGTTATAAATCTCCCCGTTGAAAACCAGCCAGAGCGAGCCGTCCTCGTTGCACATCGGTTGCCTTCCCCGTTCGGAAAGATCGATAATCGCGAGTCGGCGATGCCCGAGCGCCATGCCGTTCGAAGGCGTACCGAGGTATTCGACCCCGCGACCGTCGGGCCCCCGATGCGCCAGGCGATCGACCATGCGGTCGAAAACGTCCTCGCCGATCCGGTCCTCTTCCTTGCCCCATCCGACTCCGCAGATTCCACACATGATTTCATCGCCTTCCCGTTATTGATTTGCCCGTTATTGATTTATTGATTTGATTGTATACCGAAGCCGGTTGAGTGCAAGTAAACACCGCCCGTCCTATTCGCCTACTTACCTTCGGCCGTGTCGTTTCGGTGGGCAGGCTTCCCGGGAATCGACTTCGGAAAATTTCAACCGTCTTCAGTAGCCTCTAACGCAGGTAGAGCGTTTTGTGGTCGTACGCACGAAACCCGCAGGTCGAATAGGTTTTTTCGGCCGGGAGGTTTTGAGCGTCGACGGAGGTAAGCAGGATCGCCGCGCCTTCTTCCCGGGCGACGGCCTGAGCGAACGCGACGATTTCCCGGGCAAGCCCGCGACCCCGGGCCGATTCGACCAGTCCCATGTAGGTCAGCTCCATTTCCTCCCGCTCCGGAATCGAGGTCATCAGCAGGACGCCGAGCGGGGCTCCGTCCGCGTCGGACCTGTCGAAAAGGGTAAACCAAAGCTCGGGCCGGAAAACGCCGCCTTCCTTGTACCCGTTCAGGATTTCCTCGGCCGGGCTGATCGAAGCCAACCGGGGAAAATCGAGCGTGTTGCAATACGTTCGTTCCGTCAATTCGGTCATCCGTTTCATTTCCGCGTCGTCTACAACACCGTCTACAATACCGTCTGCACAACCGTCGGCATATCCGTGAAGCGGCCTGAAATCGAGGCGCGGCGGATCGGGCTGATCGACGAAATGAGGTTCCGTACACAGCATGAACACGAGCGTCGAAAGGCGTTCGAAACCGTGCGATTCGAGCAGCGCCGCATCGATGTCCTGCGATTCGTCAACCATGAGGATCGCCCTGATTGGCCGGCTCGCCGCCGCGCTCATCCGATCGAGATGTTGCCCGAACGCCCGGTAAAGAGCCTGGAGGACACGCTCGGGGGAACCGGCTTCCGGGACGGCGGCTTCTCCGACGGCGGCTTCTCCAACGGCAACGGCA
>DOMV01000267.1 GCA_003509805.1 Planctomycetaceae bacterium | reverse complement strand
CGGCGCTATGACGCGGTGATTTGCGCCCTTCCGTCCCACGAATCGGCCCGGTTGCTGCGTGCGTCCCTTCCCGCGCTCGGCGCGATGCTCGGTCGGATCGAACACCAGGGTACCGCCATCGCCTCGTTTGCCTTCGACGCCGGACAAATGAAACAGGAAGTGAACGGGATGGGGTTCGTCGTGCCGAAAATCGCCGGAAATTCAATCTTGGCCGGGAGTTTCAGCAGTTTGAAATACGCCCATCGCGCCCCGGAAGGAAAGCTGCTTCTCCGTATCTTCGCCGGCGGGGCCGGGTCGCCTCACATGGTCGAGATGCCCGAGGCGGAACTGTTGCCGCTCCTACAGGCGGAAATGAGCAATATCCTGCATATCGAAGGGGCTCCCCTTTTCTCTGTCGTCGCCTACTGGCCGCGAACGATGCCGCAATATCATGTCGGACACCGCGACTTGGTTGGTGCGATCGAAGAGGCGGTCGCGACCGAACCGACGCTCGGTTTGGCCGGAAACGCTTTCCACGGAGTCGGGATTCCCAATTGTGCCCAAAGCGGTCGCCTTGCCGCGGAAAACCTGTTGGTCGATACCGTTGCTCCCGCCGGGACGTCTCGTTGACGTTGGAATCGAAAATCGTAACGGATTTGTTTTGCAACAATCGATTTGCAGGATCACACATCATTCTCCATACACGGCGAAATCGATTTTCCAGATTCCGGCCTCGGCACAATCGCGGAGAATTTGCTCCATCCGTCGGTAAGGAACATGTTGATCGGTCCGAATCACGATTTCCAATCCGGCGGCATTTTTCGGATTTCGGACTTCTTCCCGCAGGAGATTGCGCAGTCCGTCGGGGGAAACCGGTCGTGTTCCGAGCAGGATCGTTCCTTCCCGTGGAAGATTGATGGTCAGTTTTCGTGACGATATTTCGCTTTTCATCTTTCCCGTGACGGCGGTCGGCAAATCGATCTCCATCGAAACCTCTTGCCGCATCAAGGTACTGGAAACGAGGAAAAAAATGATCAATAAAAAAACGACGTCGATCATCGGCGTCAAATTCAACGTCGGCGTCGGCGGTTTAAGCGTGTCGGGCGATTTCATCGTTTATCCTCGTGTCCTTAAATGATCGGGCCGATTAACATATCGGACGGCGTCGCCTTCGGCTGAGTTCGAAACCGGTCCGGCTGTGGATTTCAGGAATACTGCGCCGATGCCGGATGTGGTCGCGATGGCGACAGCCGAAGACGGCGGAGCATTGCCAGGTCGCTTTCGAGATCGACGCCGGACGTGGTCAGGTAATTGCCCGTCATCAGCGCATCGGCGCCTGCCCGGAATAACGCGTCCTGCCGACTGCCGAGTGTCGAGGGCCGACCGCCGCAGATACGCAACGAGACGCGCGGCAACAGGATGCGAAACATGGCGATGATCCGCAGGGCTTCCTCGACGGGAAGTCGCTGCCGACCGCCGAGCGGCGTCCCGGGGATCGGGCTCAGGAAATTGATCGGCACGCAATCGACGCCGATATCTTGCAACACGAGGGCGAAATCGTGTCGGTCACGCCAGGTTTCCCCGACGCCGAACAAACCGCCGCAGCAGATTTCGAAGCCCGCGTCTCGCGCCCGTTCCACCGTTGCCCGACGGTCCCCCCAACGCTGCGTCGTGCAAAGTCGCGGGTAGAAACATTCGGAGGTTTCCAGATTGTGGTGGTATCGACGCACCCCGGCCGACTTGAGACGTCGCATTCCCGATTCATTCAGTTGCCCGAGCGACGCGCAGAAGGATGCGCCGTGAACGGCGTCCGTCTTTCCCGTTCCGGCCATCGTCGTAGATATCGTTTCCGCGGTGGCGGCGATCCGGTCCAGTTCGTCNNTTCGTCGTTATCGACCACGCAACCGGCGGCGACCCAGCCGACCCGCGCGATTCCCCGTTCCCATAACGGCAGCGTCTCGTCGAGCAGGTTTTTTTCGGACATCAACGGAAAGTCGTCGCATCCGGTCGCATAATGCCGACTCTGCGCACAGAACCGGCAATTCATGGAACAGAGGCCGCTTTTGACATTGACGATCGCACATAATTCGACCGATGTACCGAACCGTTCACGGCGCAACCGATCCGCTTCGTCCAATAATTCCTCCAGCGGCGATTCGGCGAAATCCGTGAAAGGTCGATTCAATTGTCGTCCCCTTCCTCTGCGTCCGAATCGCCGAACGCTTCGACGGACGGCGCGCCGCCGAAATCACGTTGCATGTTACGCTGCATTGTTTGGAAGGCTGCCATTCCCGCTTTCGCCAGGTTGCCGAACAGTTCCGCGTTTTCGGCAAAAAGGGCCCGGTCGATTTGGGACTCGAAGCAATCGCCTTCCAATTTCGGCATGAACAATTCGATCGCTTTCCGGATTTCACTCGCTTCCAGCGGGAGCATCCCCATGTTGCCCAGCATTTCAATCGAGTTATTCAGTTGCTCGCGATAAAGTTCGTCGATCTCTTTCGCCTGGTCGGCCGTCTTGAACTTGAGGACGTATCGAAGCGAAAGCGCCTGCGGATCGACGCCGATCGCCATCCAATCGAATCCTTCCGAGGTGATTTTGGCGATTTTCTGCTGGGTTTCGATGTCTTTCATCACCTCGGGCGGGATCTGTATACCCTGCGGAAGTTGAATGTCTTTCGGCTTCGAGATTTCCTTGTGCGATTCCGAAGGAAGAATCGCCACGTTGATCGGAGCCGCGTCAGCCCGTTCGAAAGCGGTCGCCAGCATCGGGTAGTCGACGGGGTCCGCATCCTTGAAGCGTTCTTTCGCGAAATCCATCACGTCGTTTTTGGAATCGGCATCCTTGACGAAGACGCCGACGACGAATCCGTGCCGCACGAAGTTGACATCCATTTTCATGGTTTTGAAGGCGGTGCGGATCGCGTCGGTTTCCGCTTTTCCTTTGTCGCCGACCGGAATCGCGACGAAGACGTTCGGTTCGGGCACGGGCATTCCCATCACCTCGTTGACGGCGAGGTCGACGACGAGAAAGGCGTCGGTCGCTTTTCCGTCCTTGGTCAGTTTGCCGAGAACGCCTTGGGCCTGCATCATGCCCATCGCGAGCCCCATCTTGACCATGCCTTTGTATTGTTCGACTTCCTGCTCCGGGAGGCCGACGGCGAGCAGGGTGTCGTCAACTGCTTTTCGCAGGTTGTCGACGATTTTTTGGGCTTCGAGTTTCGTCAGATCGATATGCGCGACGACGGTCGATTGGCCATTCAACAACGGAGCGATCTCTTCCGCCGGTCCGGCGAAGGCGATGGCGGGAAACAGCACGAGCACAGCCGATAAGAAAGATCGAATCATTGATCGGGTTCCTGGGATTGTTGGAGGATACTGACGGGCGACCGGTCCGGTTTGCCGGTTCAATCCCGGTCTGCGTAATCAACGTTTTTTCGGCAAATGGATCGACCCGCCCCACGAATCGGCGACGGCTTCAAGGAGGGTTTCGCCAAAGGTCGGATGTCCGTGTACGGCGGCGCTCCACTGGTCGGAACCGAGGCCGGCATACAGGGCCAGCGAGGCTTCATTGATAAGTTCCGAAGCGCCCGGTCCGATGATGTGTACGCCAAGGATACGGTCGTTTCCACTGTCACGGACGACCTTGGCGAAACCGGTCCGGTGTCCCCCGGCGACGGCGCGGCCGTTTGCGGCAAAAGGAAAACGACCGACGGTGACCCGGTCGCCGAAATACTCTCTGGCGACGGCCTCGGTCAACCCAATGTATCCGATTTCCGGTTCACCGTAAATACAGACGGGGGTATAACAGGTGAAAAAATGTTCGACCTGGTTGGGGAAACATTCCCTGCATCCGACAAAGTGTCGGAAATCGATGGGGTCTGCTCCGGCCAATTCCTGCATGGCGGCCTGGGCGGCCAATCGCCCCATCTTGATCGCGGCATGGGCCAACATGCACTTGCCGTTGAGATCGCCGGCCGCGAACAAACCCCGCTTCGACGTTTTCATTTCCCAGTCGGTTTGAACGAACCCGGCGCTGCCGTATTCATCGAGCCCCAGGTGTGCCGTGATGCGCCGATCGGGAACCCGGCCGGCCGCCACGAGAACATGCGAGGCGTCGATGGTCGTGCCGTCGGTAAGCGCCAGTTCCAGCGGCAAAGAATTCCCGGAATTCTTCGAGTTCTCCGCATTCTCCCGCGAGGAATCGAAGGAGATATGGGCGACCCCGGCGTTCGTCGTGATCCTGATACCGTCGCCACGGAGCGTTTCCGCGAGCGTCTTGCCGATTTCGTCGTCAAGAAACGGGGCGATTGCCGGCATCGCTTCGATGATATGAACTTCCGAACCGAAAGCGTGGAAAATGCGGCCCATTTCGATTCCGATCACGCCGCCGCCGATGATCGCGAGTTTTTTCGGGATGAAATCGATTTCCAGAATCGAATCGCTCGTCAGGATGCGGGAAGCCGTTTCGGGGGCGTCGGTTCCGCCGATCTGCGGTACGGCGGGCAGGGAACCGGTAGCGAGAACGACTTTTTTGGCGGTCCATTCGCCGGCGTCGGAACCTTCGACCGGGATGTGAAAAAGATCGTCGTGCCCGATGGAAAGGGACGCCTTTCCCCGGAGGAGGCGGACGCCGCTTTCACGAAGCAGGACAGCGACTCCGGCGCTCATTTTTTTGACGATCCGCTGTTTGAAGGCGAGTATCCTTTTCATCGAGACGCCGAAATTCCCCGGATCGGCACCCGCAAAGTCGATTCCGCGTTTCTCGGCGTCTCCCAAGGAACGGAGAATTCCGGCCGTATCGAGATAAGCCTTGGTGGGAATGCAACCCCGATTCAGGCAAGTTCCGCCGAGTTCCCGCTCCTCGACCAAGGCGATCCGGTAGTCGCTCCGGGAAGCGTGGAGAGCCGCGGAATACCCGGCCGGTCCGCCGCCGATGACAAGAACGTCGAAAACATCACTCATGGTTCACCCGGGCACTTGGTTTGAATACGGGAATCGGTTCCGACCGGCACTTGTTGCTGTCCGCGAAAAAACTCCGTGAAAAAATGGAACCACGGCGCCAGGCTCACCATTCGCGGCCAAAGGGGCTTCATCACCGCGTTCGGGAAACACCGTGCTCCGGAAGTCCCTTGACTCTTTTGTTATGCGGGGCATGGCATAAGGTCTTTAGGATGAAAATCGGACGGGATTCTGTGTGTGAGACAACCGTTTGGCTGCCTGAAAGCCCGGGCTTTCTTGGATTTTTTACAAAAGTCCGGTGTGCCCTCGTTCGTTTGTTACCTGAATACCCGGACCGAAACCGGCTGGAGTTTTCCGAATCGTCGGCTTCGGGAAACGGCAGCCGCTTTCCGTAATACCCGCCAACATTCCTTACCGAACTTACTTGCCAGAGCGATATTATACCGATATAATGAACGGTTGCCAACCCACCGCCTGACGGGAAGGAGGGATCGGCAACGGTCGAAACCGTGTCGTTCCGACCGATTGCGGTAAAAAAGTATCGAATTGAACGTGGCATTCCATAACACGGCCGTCGGCCATCGATATAAATGAACGAAAACGTCAATCAAACGAATCGTCCGCCGGAAGACGGTGAGAATCGCTCGAACGATCCTTCGCAGGAGTCGCCGCCGACCCCGCCCGAAAAACGGGGGGACAAACGCGACCCCCAACCGCCTCCGTCGCCGCAGGGAGCGTCGGTCCATCAGGTGTTGTTCATCCTCTTGGTCGTCGTGTTGGCCGTTTTGCTTATCAACCTGTTTATCAATCCCTACAAAACGGAGCTTTCGCTGAGCGATTTCCTGAAGCTCGTCGACAAAGGGCCGACGCCCGAGGCGTTTCTCGATGTCCAGGAAGGCCCGGAAAACGCGAAGAAAACGGTCCGGTATCGGGATTTGAAGGGCATTCGCGCCGACGATTTTGTCGTTTCCGGGACCGTGACCCGGGAAGTGCTTGCCCCGGAGAAGCACAAATCGAAGGAACCGGAGAAAAACGTCTCCTTTTTCGTCGGACGGCAGGGTTTCACCAACGACAACGGGATGTTGCTCAAACGGCTTGAGGAAAAAGGGTTCAAATTCGACGCGGAAGGATACCCGAGTTTCTTCCGGTACATGGCCCCTTCGATGCTTTTGTTGTTGTTGACGATTCCCTTGTTGTTCCTCTTCTTTCGTTTTCTCGGAAACAGCGGGGCAATGGCCTTCAGCCGGAGCCGGGGACGCCAGGTCGCCCAAGAGGATATCGACATTACGTTCAATGATGTCGCCGGGGTCGATGAAGCGGTCGAGGAATTGAAGGAAACGGTCGCATTTTTGAAAACGCCGGACAAATTCCAGGCGCTCGGCGGCCGGATTCCCCGCGGCGTGCTGCTCGTCGGACCGC
>DOMV01000367.1:213-3468 GCA_003509805.1 Planctomycetaceae bacterium | reverse complement strand
GCCGCTTCCCCGGCGGTACGGCAACCGTCCGGACAGTCGCCGACGTTTGCGACACCCGCGCCCGCAACCCCGCCGTTTGCAACGCCGACATCTGCAACCCCGACATCAGTAACCTCGACATCAGTAACCCCGACGTTTGCGGCATCCGGCATTGCGGCGCAACAGACCGATCCGGCCCGGACGTTGTTTTTAGCTCAAAATCCCGTCGTGGACGGAACTCCTCAAAACGCGGACACGGATATTTCCCGGAATTCCTGGAATTTTTCCGATCTTACGGAAAAAACACCGGGCGAATCGTCAACACCGGGCGACTTCCCAACACAGTACACCTCGTCGACACAGAACATCCCTTCAACACAGTGTGTTCCTTCAACACAGTGCAACTCCTCGGTCCGCCTCCGGGTCGACGATGCGACCGGCCATTCCTGGGGAACGGGGACGATCATCGACGCGAAAAGCGGGCAGGCCCTCATCCTGACCTGCGGCCACATCTTTCGCGAATCTCAAGGCAAAGGCGCGGTCGAAGTTCACCTTTTCGGCAACGGCTCGGAATATAAGGCGCTCGGTCAATGCCTTCATTACGACTTGGAAACCGACCTCGGTTTCATCGTCGTTTCCCCGCCGTGTCCGGTCCGGGTCTCCCCGCTCATCGGCGAACAACAAACGGTCGTGCCCGGGATGTCGGTCCTGAGCGTCGGCTGCGATTCCGGGTCGAATCCGACCGTCCGGGAACACCGGATACTCTCTCTCGACCGTATCCGAACGCCTGCCGGCAACGCGGTCCCGTTCCATTATATTCAGGTTTCCGGCGCCCCCGTCGGCGGACGCAGCGGCGGCGGCCTGTTCACGAAAGAAGGCTATCTCATCGGCGTGTGCAATACGGCCGATCCGGATGCCGATGAAGGCCATTTCGTGCCGCCGCATATCATTCGCCAACAACTCGATCGGCGCGGCCTGAGCATCGTCCACCAGCGTCCTTCGATTTCCGATCCGACACGCGATTCCCGGACGGCGTCGAACCCGCAGGACCGGCCCGTCGTCGAAGCGCCGCGTCCGGCGACCCTGATCCCGATGCCGTCCAATCCGATTGCGACCCCGGCGCCGTCCGACTCCGTCGGCGCGCTGGAACGAACGTTGATCGATCATCGTTTGGCCATGGACGCGACCGAACGCGCCACGCTGGATGAAATCAACCGGCGTCGGCAGGACGTCGACGAGGTGATTTTGATCATCCGTTCGCGCCGCAATCCCGAAACGCCGACCGACGTCATCAAACTTGAAAACGCCAGCACCGCCTTTTTGAACGCGCTGACCAACAAGCCGCCGGTTTCCGGCGATCCGGACCACCCGGCTGTCCCGTTGACCGTATCATTCCCGGTCACGCACACCCGCTAAGTTCTTGTTGACATTCTTGCTCTCCGCGAAAAAATGGAACCTTGGCGCCGGGCCCGACATTCGCGGCGGTTTTTTTCGACCCCCGTTGTTTTTCGTCGGCGAATTCGTTATGGTATGGGGGATTATTTGTTTGTTTCGCCGTAAGTGCGGCGGATTGGACGTTTTTTCACACACGCGGAGAATCTATGACGCATCGGAGGATGGATTCNNAGCAACGGATCAATGAAATGATCCGCATTTCGCAAGTTCGAGTGGTATCGGCGGAAGGGGAACAACTGGGAATCATGAACACGAGCGACGCACTTGCCGCGGCCCGGGCCGCGGGGCTCGATCTCGTCGAGGTGGCCTCGGACGCCAAACCGCCGGTTTGCCGGATCATGGATTTCGGCAAATACAAATACCAGCAGAAACGTAAACTTTCGAAGCAGCCGACGCATCAATCGAAGCTCAAGGAATTACGGGTCCGTCCCAAGACCGGCGACCACGATCTCTCCGTCAAGATCAACAAGGCCCGCGATTTTCTCGTACACAAGGACAAGGTCCTCATTTCCGTCACGTTCAAGGGGCGCGAGCTGGCCCATATCGATGAAGGGCAGAAAGTGATCCGGCATATCATCGCCGAACTCGACGAGGTCGGCAAGGTCGAATCGCCGCCCAAACAGATGGGCAAACGGATCATGTGTACGATCACCCCCAAATAACCCATCGAACGTGTTGAGATGAACGTGTTGATCCGTCTGTTGTCGATCATGCTTCTTTTTGCGGCCGCCGCCCGGGGCGCGGAGGGCTTCAAGGTGGAAAGCACGCTCAAAATCGGCGACACCGGGAAAACGGTCGGGATGAACACGTATTTCA
The DNA here is from genome assembly GCA_003509805.1 of Planctomycetaceae bacterium. Lineage (GTDB taxonomy): Bacteria > Planctomycetota > Planctomycetia > Pirellulales > Thermoguttaceae > UBA8133. The sequence continues at coordinate 1,218 of DOMV01000367.1, read as the reverse complement.
CCGGGGGAAAAATCTACGATATCATCGACGATGCCGGAAAAGGCGAGATCACGATTTTCGACCGGGCGGGCGACGTGTTCGTTTTGCTCGATCCCGCCTGCCGGATCCAGACCCGGCTCAAGGCTTCCGAGATGCGGGAGAAAATCGACGCCAACCGGATTCAGCTCCTTAAAAACAAGGACCCGTTCGTCGTTTTCGCCGCGAAACCGAAATTCGACGAAAGTATCGATGAAACGACCGGCTCGATGAAATTCCAAAGCCATTGGATCGACTACGCCGTTGAAACGCACACGGCGGGTTCCCCGGAAATGGTCGCCGACTATTTCGATTTTTGCGACTGGTACTGCTACCTCAATTGTCGCCTGAATCCCTGGACGATCAATCCGCTCATCCGCATGGAGGTTTCCCGGGCGCTCCGCGAATTAGGACGCCTGCCGGACAAAATTTCCGTGACCGTTTATCCCGACGGGAAAAAACTGCTCGCCCGAAGTGAAAAACTCGAATCGCGGCACCGGTATTCGCTCCGCCTTTCCGAGGTCGATCTCAAGGACATCGCGAATGCCGAGGCGTTCGTCCAACAGCTTCGCGTCCTTCCTTTCGTCGACTACCAGGTCGAGGTCGGGAAAAAAAAACCGGAGCGAAAAAACTGAGCGAAAAAAACGCCGAGTGAAAGGATGCCGTACAGCTCCCCATGAACACGCTGCTTTCCGCCATACGTACGAAAAAAACGCCCGTCCTGGTCGGGCTTGATCCGCGGTACGACCAGTTGCCCGCGCCGCTGCGCCGTGAAAACGCCGACGATCCCGAAACCGTTGCGGAAGCGTTCGAAACGTTTTGCCGGGGCGTGATCGACGTCGTGGCCCCGTTGGTCCCGGCCGTCAAACCGCAGGCGGCGTTTTTCGAACAGTACGGCCCGATGGGAATGGTCGCCCTGCAAAACGTGATCCGTTATGCCCGGGAAAAAGGTCTCTATGTCGTGTTCGACGGCAAACGCAACGACATCGG
>DOMV01000367.1:0-193 GCA_003509805.1 Planctomycetaceae bacterium | reverse complement strand
GCGATTACCGTTTCCCCGTACCTGGGCGACGATTCGTTGAAGCCCTTCGTCGATGTGGCCGTGCGACGGAACGCGGATGTTTTCGTTCTCGTGAAAACGTCGAACCCGGGCGGGGCGATGTTGCAGGACCTCCAGGTCGACGGCCAACCGCTTTACCGCCGGGTCGCGGAACACGTCGAATCCCTTGCCGCGC
>DOMV01000439.1 GCA_003509805.1 Planctomycetaceae bacterium | reverse complement strand
ACCGGGTCGCCGGGCTTCCAGGATTTTTTCCACTCGTCGTTTTCCGGGACCGCCGCATCAGACGCGGTACCCGGTGCGTCCAAAAACGCCGGGCGGTTGGCCATGAGTCGCTCGAATTTTTTCGCCTGTTCCGGCGTGAGCAGGGCGAGGATTTTCGCTTTCACCAGCGCGGTCCGTTTTTGCAGCTTTTCCGTGAGTGCTTTTTCTTCTTCCTCATCGAGCTCACGGTCCGTCGCGCCCATCAGCAGAGCGAGTTCATCCTTCACGTCCGCGAGGTATTCCTCCCGCAGCGCGTCGAACTGTTTCCGCTGCTCTTCGGTCAACTCCAGCGCCTCGTAGCCGCCGAAGTTGACCAGCAGAAATTCCTCATCGCCGAACACGTCCGCTTGCAGTTCCAGTTCCCGCAGGCGCAGCATCTGCTCCGGGGTCACGGTTTCCCGCAATTTTTCGTCAAATTTGTCGACGACCCCACGCATGACCGCCACCGCTTGGTCGGTCAACGCGGCCAATTCGTCGGGGTCTTCCGTTTCCGCGGCACGTTTTTCAAGTTCCTCGATCGGCCCGATAAAATCCTTTTCCTCCAGCGATTCCGAGTACGCTTTCATGGTCGCGACCTGTTCCGGCGAAATTCCCGTCGCGGCTTGGATCTCCGGTTTCTCCCCGTGCTCGTCCAAGAGCGCGGCCGGCATGATTTTCCCTTCGGCGAGCAGGCCCATGAGTTGCGGTTGCGCCAGCATGAGCAGCTTGTCGCCGGGCGACGGCGGCACCTGCGGTGCTTCGATCTCCGCCAACATCGCTTTTTCCGCTTCGGCGTACTGCGCGGCGTCGATTTCGACGGTCGTGTGCGTTTTCACGCCGTCGGTTTCCGTTTCGACGGTTTTAGCGTACGTGACGACTTCGCCTTCCTTCGTCGGGTCTCCCGCGATTTGAATACTGACGATTTTTTCCTTCGATTGCGTCTCATCCGGCTGCGTTGTACCGGGCTGTGTTGTACTAGGCTGCGCGGCANNATGGGAGTTGAGAGTTGAGAGTTGAGAGTTGAGAGTTGAGAGTTGAGAGTTGAGAGTTGAGAGTTGAAAACACGGAATCATCACTGCATCGCCTCCCATTCGACGTCAATCGGGGAAATAATGTTGCCGAGGGTTTTTCCCTTGCCGTAAAGTTTGGGGTGGACGAATTTCGCCAACTCCGGCGGAACGCCTTCCGGGAGCGGAACTCCTTCGGGCCACTCCCACGGCTTCTTTTCCGGGCTCTTGCCGACGGCGTCGCGGACCAACCCGGACAGGGTTTCCGATTCCAAGAGTCCCTGCTTGCGGGCCAATTCGAACGTGTCGTCAGAAAGGGTGATCGGGATACTGATCGTTTGCATGATTTGCTCCGTGCCTTCGTGAGAAAAATTTACAACGGTTGGAAGGGGAAGCCGCCTTTGGGTTTCGATTGTTCATCCTCCGGGACCGGGTCGCCGGGCTTCCAGGATTTTTTCCATTCCTCGTCGTCTTCCTTTGGCACGGGGCGTTTGACCTGTACGAATTTCGGCGCCTTGGCCACGATCGCGTCGAGTTTGCCCTGCTGGGTTTTGTCGAGCATCGCGAGAATCCGTGCTTTCGTCCGGTCTTTCAACTGTACCCCTTCCGTTTCGATGGCTCTTCGCTCCGTGTCGAACTGTTTTTGCCGCTCCCGGATTTTCTCAAAGGAGTTCGATTCCTCGTCCTCGTTCGCCGGGAGCATGATCTTGCCCTGCAAATCGATCATTTTGGTGAACAACGCCTCGAAATCCTTGCGGTAATCGGCCTTGATCTCGTCGAGCCGTGTGCGCTGCGTTTCGGTCAGGTCGAGAATCTCGTAGGCCCGGAAGGTCATCGGGGCCATCGCGTTTTCCTGGTTCGACTGGATGCACAACTCCGAGAGCTTGGTTTTCTGCTCGGGCGTGAACAAGTCGTTCTGCTTCTTCTTCATTTCCTCGACGGCTTCGAGGCCGACGCCTCCCAATTCCTTCGCAATCGCGGCGTAGTCCTCGTCGGTTTCGGCCTTCGCGACCCTCTGGATGATGGGCATGAGTTTCATTCCCATGCCCGTTCCGAATCCTTGTCTCACTTCCTCCATTTTCTTGAGCTGCTCCTCGCTCATGCCGATGTAGCCGGGAAATTCTGCGTTATTCCCATATTGCAACATGAGGAGTATTTCGGCGTCCTCGGTCAGGATTTTTCCGAAGGTCGGGGCGAGGTGCGGCATGACCTTCATCATGCCGCGTTGGATTTTCATCTGCTCGCGGCGGGCGTTTTTCATGGCCTCGCTCTGGGCGGCATTCGGCTCTTGGGCGCGAACCGCCGGGAGAACGAGGAAACAGACAAACAGAAATGCAATTGTACGTTTCATGGGCGTCATTGTTAATTGTTTATGCCATGCCGCCTTTTCGGAAGGCGTCGGCGAGGGCTTTGGGGACGAGCGCTTCGTTGAGTACCACCGCGGCACGGTTTTCGGCGACTTTCGCCTTCATTTCCTGCTCGGCGGCGAGGGCGAGGGCACGGCGTTCCTCGGCCCGGG